>DATLUW010000511.1:0-9566 GCA_035577825.1 Actinomycetota bacterium
GCAGGCCTGCGGCGGCAGGCGAAGATGCAGGGCATCGACTACTACTCGTTCGTCCGGGCGGCGAAGGCCATCGACCGGGCGAACGTGTCACTGCTGGTGGTCGACGCGATCGACGGCGTGACCTCCGACGACAAGCACATCGCCGCGCGGGTCATGGAGTCCGGCAAGGGCCTGGTCATCGCCGCGAACAAGTGGGACCTCGTTCCGACCGAAGAGAAGATCCCGCTGCTCGAGGCGTTCGCCGAGGACGCCATCCCGTTCGCCCGTGCGCCGGTGATCCGACTGTCGGCGCTCACCGGCCAGGGGGTGAACCGCCTCCCGCAGGTCCTCATGCTCCAGCACGGCCGGTGGTCGAGACGCGTCTCCACCGCGGAGGTGAACCGCATCCTCGAACAGGCCCAGGACGAACGGCCCCCGCTGCGGGGCATCACGCGGTTCCGGTACGGAACGCAGGTCTCGGCCGGTCCGCCTTCGTTCGTGCTGTTCGGCGGCAAGGTTCCCGACGCCGGCTACCGCCGCTTCCTCGAGAACCGCTTCCGCCGGGCGTTCGACCTCGAGGGCATCCCGATCCGCATGCGCTTCCGCGCGCGCAAGGGCGCCCGCATCGCGAACCCCAAGTCGGCCCACTGAGCCCGCCCGGTAGAATCGAACGAACGGGCCGTGGCGCAGCTTGGTTAGCGCGTCTGACTGGGGGTCAGAAGGTCGGGAGTTCAAATCTCCCCGGCCCGACAATTTCGGGATTCGACAACATGAGGAGCGAGATCGCCCGCGCGCTCCGGATGCCCGTTGACGGAACTTCAGGGGCCTCCTACCATGCGCGGCCGATCCGGGCATTCGGGACACAAGGGACGGAGGACCATTGAAGGAAGAGGCGTCGCCGCGCGGGCGAACGCCGGCGATCCCACCGCGGCCCGACCATGAACAGGAACCGGTCCCGACTCCGCCGCCCGCAGATCAGCCCGCCACGAAGCGCCGTCACCCGTGGCGGTGGGTGCTCGCGTGGACGATCGCCGTCCTCGCGGTCGCCGGCCTGACCGTCCCCGCGGTCATCGCGACCGAGTCGGCCGCCAGGGTCGCCGATCCCGGCGTCGAGCGGTATGCGCCCACGCAGCCGGGTTCGACCTCGGTGTTCACGACGAGGACGAACGGCAAGGACACCGGACTCGAGTACGAACAGGTCGCCGGCCGGGCGCAGGTGGTTTCGCTCACCCCGAACACCGTCGCGATCGCCGACCACTTCGACGACTTCGTCGGCAGCGGGAGCCCGCTCGACGTCCGGACCTATGAGGCCCTCGACGGCGACCGCCTGCTGTCGTTCGGATCGCGCAGCGGCACGAACGAGTTCCAGCAGAGTACGCCGCCCGAGGTGCTCCTTCAGCCGCCCCTGTCGAAGGGCGCGAGCTGGACCTGGCACGGGAAGCGGCAAGGCCGCACCGGCCGCACGGTCACCACCATCGAGGAGGTCGCCGACCGGACGGTCCTCGGCCGGGGCTTCGACGACTGCCTCCGGATCCGCGTCACCAGCCACGAGGCCGATGCGAACAACGTCGCCAGCACCGACGTGACGGAGAGCTGGACGTGCCCCGACGCCGGCCTGGTCCAGACCGTCGAGGACTTCACGCAGGGCACGACGACCATCCACTACGAGGCGAACATCGTCGCGGTCCACCGCCCGGGGCTGAACCTGCGCGGGCCCGGCGCGCCGCCCGTCCCGGCCACCGGCGGCGAGGCCCACCTCGGCCAGACCGACGGGATCGACGCCGGCAAGACGTGGTTCGTGCCGGGGGCGAAGCTGTCGACCTCGCACCTCGCGTGGAGCATCTCCCGGACGCTGGACGCCCTGTACCAGCCGATCGCGAACGGGAACGACGTCATCACGGCCGAGGACGACGGCACGATCGCCGAGATCGACGTCCGAACCGGGCAGGTGGTCTGGCAGGTCGGGCTCACCGGGCCCATCGTGGCCTCGCCGACGGCGGCCGGCGGCCTGCTGTTGGTGGGCGATTCCTCCAAGACGTTGTGGGCGCTCGATCCCGCCACCGGGCGGACCGTGTGGGCGATCCGGCTGCCCGACGTGGTCGCCGCCACCCCCGCCGTGCTGGACGGGATCGCCGTGGTCGCCACCGACGACCGGGCGGTCCGGGGCATCGAGCTGTCGACCGGACGGCAGGTGTGGTCGGGCTCGACGTCGGCGCTGGTGGTGTCCCCGCCCGTCGTCGCGGGCGACCTCGTCGTCGTCGGCGATCAGGACGGGAACCTCCGGGCGCTCCGGCCGCGGGACGGTTCCACCGCGTGGTCGAGCTCGTCGTTCCCGCTGCTGACGAGCGGGACCTCGCTGCTGGGCGGCCTGTCGGCGGGCGGCGGCTTGGTGCTGGCGGCGACCGACGGCGCGGCGGTGTTCGCGTTCGACGCGTCGAACGGGCGGCTCGAGTGGCGCAGCCTGGCGCCCGGCACGATCGACCGGCCGGTCGCGATCGCCGGCGACCGCGTGGTGGTGGCGGCCGACAACTCGGTCGTCGCGCTCGACCTGCGGACCGGCGCGCGGGTGTGGCGGCGGGACACCGACACGTCGTTCGCGCCGCCGATCGTCCTCGGTGACACCGCCGCCGTCCTGCAGACGAACAACCTGCTGCTGACCTTCGCCCTCGCCGACGGCACCGAGTCGAAGATGCGGATCGGCGCCCCCAGCCGGCAGACGGACCAGGACACCCAGCTGCCGATGACGTGGGCCGCGGGTTCGCTGATCGTCCCGACCCACAACGTCGGCCCCTGGCCGTTCTCGATCTACCAAGCCTTCCCCGCGCCGGTCGGTTCGGCCGCCGCGCAGCCCGCCCGGGGCGTCCGGCTGGCGGGGGACTTCTACGGGCCAGGCGGTCCGCCGTCCGGCCCGTCGTCGCTGGGCGAAGGCCGGATGCTGGAGGCGCCGATGGCCGTGTTCAGCGAGAACTCGGCCTCCGGGAAGATCGTCGAGTCGCATCCCGGCGGCCCGGACACCTCCCCGACGCGGGTGCTCTTCCACACCACCTCGATCCCGGGCTACGCCGTGGCCGCGGGCGATCGGGTCATCACGCAGGTGGGCTCCGAGGTGCTCGGAGTTCCCCTGAGGGGCGGGAAGCCGTGGGTCGCCCAGGGCGGCCGAATCGCCGTGGCGCCCGCCGTCGTTCCCGCCGCAGCCGGCCACCCCCCGGTGGCGGTGATCGCGGATGTCCAGGAGGGGCTCACGGGCGTGGACGCGTCGACGGGAGCGCACCTCTGGGGGCCGATCGCCAAGCCGGCCGCCGGCGGGTTCGGCTCGCCGATCGTGCTCCCCGACGGGACGGTGGCCTGGGGCGGCGGCGGGGTCACGGTGCTCGACCCGGCCAGCGGCAGGATCCTGCGGCAGAACACCAAGGTCTCGCCGGTCACCACGCTCGCGACCGACGCCGGCGGCCTCTACGCAGTGGCCTTCGCCGGGAGCGACTTCGCGCTCGCCCGGTTCGACGCCACGACGCTGCAGCCTGTGTGGGCGAACAAGTTCTCGCCGGCGACGATCGGCGGGGCACTTCCGATCGGCCCGGGCGCCGGCGACGGCATCGTGGCGGCCGTCGACTCAAAGGCCGCGCTCCACGCGTTCGACGGAGCGACCGGCAAGGAGCTGTGGTCGCTCCAGCTGCGGATGATCCCGAACTCCGCGCCGGTCGTGTGGCAGGGCCGGGTCTACGTGGAGGAGCCCGGTTTCGGGGAGGACATCGACCAGCACGAACACCGCATCACCGTCCTCGACGCGCACACCGGCGCGTTCGAGGCCTCCTGGGCGATCCCGGGCGCCAACTACTCGCTCGGTGCGTTCTCCCAGTCGCGGGATCGGGTCCTGGTCTCGCTGCCGACCGGCGTGGGGGCCATCGCCCCGGAGCAGCGATGAGCAGCACCACGGCCGAACAGCCGGCGGCGGCGAAGCGGCGGGAGTCGCGCCTCCGGGCGGTGTTCCAGCCGATCGGCCGGACGCTGTTCACGGAGCCGTTCGAACAGGGCCGCCTCCGCCTCGACGGGCTCCCCGGGCTGGAGCGGACCCTCGCTGTCGGCGGGCTGGTCGTGCTCATCGGCCTGCTGCTCGCGCTCCTCGTCGGCGGCGCCTTCCGCCACGCGTCGCTGATCCGGCTGAACGACAGCGACAACCGGTGGACGTTCGTGCCGCTGACGCTCCTACCGATCGCGTTCGTGGCGCTGTTCGCCGGGTGGCTGGTGTTCCTGTGGGGCGCGCTGCGGGGCAACGTGTGGATCGCGCTGGGCGCGGCGCTCGTGCACCTGCTGATCAACGGGAGCATCGGCATCGTCAGCGGCGGGATCGGCGACTCGTTCGTGAACCACGTGATGCCGACGGTCAACCGCGTCGGGTACTTCGCGACCGGCGGCGTCATGGTGCTGTTCGCGCTGCTCCGGCTGAAGCGATCGTGGGACCGGCCGCTGCGGTACGTGGGCTTCCCGCTGCTCGCGGCCTCGCTGGCGGCCATGTACGGCGCGGCGCTGCTGCTCGCGATCAACGCCCTGCACCACGGGTTCCCGGCGCTCGCGCCGCTCATCCTCGACGGCAACTTCGACGGCATCTCGGGACTGCTCGAGCCGATGATCCTCCTGGCGGCCGTGGCGCTGGTCGACTTCTCCTACAACCTGTCCAACGCGATCGGCTCGCCGGCGATGCAGCTTCGTGCGCAGGTCGCGAAGACCCTGCTGGCGGGCGTCGTCGTCGTGAAGCTGTGGTTCGAGCTGTTCTCGCACTGGGACGTGTGGACCACGTATGCGCGCATCACGTCCTCCGGCGTGCTCTGGGTGGTCGTGGGGGCCGTCGCGTTCGCGGCGGTCGGATTGTGGTGGCGGGCGACGCTCCGCCGGCGCGCACTGGGCGAGGCCGGCGAGGAACGCGTCAAGGAGCGCATCGTCTACCTGGCCATCGCCGCGGAGATCCTCCCCGCAGTCGTGGTGATCGTGCTGACGACCGCGGCAAGCACCATCGCCGCGCAGGCGAACTCGCGCGCCGCCGTCCGGTGGCTGGACTCCGTCGAACGGTTCACGTTCCACCACTCGGTCGTCGTGCGGGCGATCCCGTGGGTCGCGCTGCTGATCGCGGGAATCTGGCTGGTGGGGTGGGGCATGACGGCAGCCCGTCGCGAGCTCGGCCTCGGGCTTGTTCTCCTCGGCGCCTGGAACACGCCGTTCTATGTTCTGGGCGCGTTCGGCGTGCGGTTCGAGTTCAGCAATGCGCTCCTCGACATCGTGATCACGCTCGGGATCGGCATCGTGCTGATCGCGCGGTGGCGGCACATCGACCGGTTCGAGGCAACGGCGTTGATCGTGATCACGGTGTTCACCTGGGTGGCGTTCGGGCGCGGCGACTGGATCTCGATCGTCAGCTCGCCGCTCGGGTTCCTGCTGGCGACGTCGGCGCTCGCGGTCGTGTTCGGCATCGTGTACACGCTGCTCGCCGACTCGGCGATGGCGTCGGGGTCGAGCCGGGCGTTCCCGCGCGACTCCCGGGTGCTGATGTATCTGGGATTTCTCGTGCTGTCGACGGCGGTGCTGGTATGGCTGGACACGACCCACGTCACGTCGAACCTGCAGCAGACCGTCGCGTCGAACGGGTTCGCCGACATCGGGATCCCGTTCGCGGCGTGGCTGTTGATCCGCCGGCCGATGACGAAGAGAGAGGCGGCCGACGCCGCGCTGCCGTCGGAGGCTGCCGCGTTCGACGTGGACGACCTGGAGGCCCCGCCGGCGTTCGAGCCGTAGGACGCCGCAGCGGCCCACGCTGGCCCGGCGCGCCCGGCGGCCGATGGTAGGGTCCGGGCGCCGTGGCCTCCCAGATGTCCTCGAACCGCGTCCTCACCGTCCCCAACCTGATCTCGTTCGCCCGGATCCTGCTGATCCCGGTGTTCGTGGTGCTGCTGTTGAACGAGGGCACCGAGCGGGCCGGGCTCCTGCTGCTCGGGTTCGTCGTCTCGACCGACTGGGTCGACGGGCAAGTGGCCCGCCGGACCGGGCAGGTCTCCGAGCTGGGGAAGGTCCTCGACCCGATCGCCGACCGGCTGGCGATCGCCGCCGCGCTGATCACGCTCGTGGTGGTGAACGCGTTCCCGCTGTGGGCGGCGCTGCTGATCCTCGTCCGCGACGCGGCCATCCTGATCGCCGGCATCTGGCTGATCCGCAGGGGCATCCGGATCGACGTCCGGCTGATCGGGAAGATCGCGACGTTCTCGCTGATGTTCTCCGTGCCGGCGATCGCGTGGGGGAACTTCGGCCTCGGGCTCGACGCGACCGCGCTCGCGCTGGGGTGGATGGCGTACGGCGTCGGGATCGTCGAGTACTACGTCGCGGCCGGGATGTACGTGGGCGACATGCGGACCGCCCTCGCGGCGAAGCGCGCCGGTGCGGCGGCGGGGACCTGATCACCGTCACCGGCCGCCGCCCGCCCCGCCGGCATCCGGGCACAGCCACCCGAAAGGACGCAAATGCCCCCCCGGCTATGATGGCGGCCGAATGAAGGCCGTCGTGATGGCGGGTGGCCAGGGCACCCGGCTGCGCCCCCTGACCTCCAACCAGCCCAAGCCCATGCTGCCCATCGTCGGCGAGCCGATGATGCAGCACATCCTCCGGCTGCTCCACCGGCACGGGTTCACCGACGTGGTCGTGACCGTGCAGTTCCTCGCGAGCGTCGTCCGGAACTTCTTCGGCGACGGCTCGGACCTCGACCTCAACCTCACCTACGCCACCGAGGAGCAGCCCCTCGGCACCGCCGGCAGCGTCAAGAACGCCGAATCGGAGCTCGACGAGACGTTCCTCGTGATCTCCGGCGATGCCGTGACCGACTTCGACCTCACCGAGGCCCTCCGCTACCACCGGGAGAAGCAGGCCGCGGTGACGGTCCTGCTGAAGCGGGTGCCCGACCCCCTCGAGTTCGGGATCGTGATCACCGCCGAGGACGGCCGCATCGAACGGTTCCTCGAGAAGCCCGGCTGGGGCGAGGTGTTCAGCGACCAGATCAACACGGGCATCTACGTGGTCGAACCCGAGGTGCTGTCGTTCATCCCGCCGGGGGAGGAGTTCGACTTCGCGCACGACCTGTTCCCGCTGCTCCTCGACAAGGGCATGCCGATGTACGGCTACGCGCCGGAGGGGGAGTGGACGGACGTCGGGAACCTCGAGGCGTACCTCGAGGTCCACCGCGACGTCCTCGACCGCAAGGTGCACGTCGAGATGGCCGGGTTCGAGATGGAGGGCGGCATCGTGCTCGGCACGGACGCCGAGATCGAACCCGGCGCGAAGGTGCTCGGGCCCGTCTACATCGGCCCGAACGCCCGCATCGAGCAGGGCGCGGAGGTCCGGGAGCACACGGTCCTCGGGGCGAACGTGGTGGTCAAGGCCGGCGCGTTCCTCCACCGGGCGATCGTCCACGACAACGCGTACATCGGGCCGACCGCCTCGCTCCGGGGCTGCGTGATCGGCACGAACACCGACGTCGGGCGGGGCGCGCGGATCGACGAGGGCGTCGTCGTGGCCGACCAGAGCCGAATCGGCGAGGGTTCGGTGATCAACCCTCAGGTGAAGGTCTACCCGTTCAAGATCGTCGAACCCGGTGCCCTCGTCAGCCAGAGCATCATCTGGGAGTCGAGGGGGACCCGGGCGTTGTTCGGAGATCGAGGGGTCGCCGGACTGGTGAACCTCGACGTCACCCCGGAGGCGGCGCTCCGCCTCGCCATGGCGTTCGCGTCGTCGCTGCCGAAGCGCTCGACGATGGTGGCCTCGCGGGACGGCACGAGGACCGCCCGGATCATCAAGCGGGCCATGGTCGCCGGGGCCAACGCCGCCGGCGTCCACGTTCACGACCTGGAGCTCGCGCCGGTGCCGGTTGCCCGGTTCTACGCCCGGAGCGCCCGGGCGAACGCCGGCATCTCGGTCCGGACCGCGCCGCTCGACCCGTCCTCGGTCGAGATGCAGTTCTTCGACGGGCGTGGCATCGACGTCGACCCGGCCACGCAGCGCAAGATCGAGCGGATCTACTACCGGGACGACCTCCGTCGGGCGTTCCACCACGAGATCGGCGAGCTGTCGTTCCCGGCCCGGGGCCGCGAGTACTACGCCCGCGAATTGCTGAACGTGGTCGACACGCCCGCCGTGCGCGAGACGCGGCCGAAGCTGGTCGTGGACTACGCGTACGGAACGACGGTGCTCACTGGCCCGATCGTGCTGGGACCGCTCGGCGCGGACGCCCTGTCGGTGAACGCGACCCTCGAGGAGGACCGCGCCGTGCTCTCGGAGGACGACGTCAGCCACCACCTCGACGACCTGAGCGGGCTGGTCCGCGCGAGCGGCGCCGACCTGGGGGCGATGTTCGACTCGACCGGCGAGCGCGTCCGGCTGGTCGACGGCCGGGGTCGCGTGCTCACCCCCGGCGAGGCGCTGCTGGCGTTCATCGACCTGGTGGCGCGGAGCACGGCCTTCCCGCGGATCGCGGTGCCGGTGGTGACCTCGCGTGTCGCCGAGGAGATCGTCCGCCGACACGGCGGGCAGGTCGTGTGGACCCGGATCTCGGCCTCGGCGCTGATGGGGGCGGCCGAGTCGCAGGGCGTGGTGTTCGCGGGCGCCGAGGGCGGCGGGTACATGTTCCCGGAGTTCCTGGCGGCGTACGACGGCATGATGAGCCTCGCGAAGCTGCTCGAGATGCTCGCCCGCCAGCAGACCACGCTCGCCGACGTCGTGGAGAAGCTGCCGCCGTCCCACATCGCCGAACGCGAGGTCCCGACCGCCTGGGAGGCCAAGGGGACCGTGATGCGCCAGCTGCTCGAACGCGTGAGCGCCGAGGACGCCGACACCACCGACGGCGTGAAGGTCCACCGGGGCGAGGACTGGGTGCTGGTGGCGCCGCACCCGCAGGAGCCGATCGTCCGCGTGTGGGCGGAGGCGGCGTCGGACGAGGAGGCCGCGGCCCTGGCCGACGAGTTCGTCGAGGTGATCGAGGAGCTCCGGCACTGAGCGGCGGCGTTGCCGCGCCACTGCAGCCCGCGGCCGCACGGCAACGGCGGGCGTCACGGTAGGCTCCGCCGGAGCGGTTCGATGAGCCGTCCGACGAGCGAGGGCCGGGAGGGATCCGACGTGAACTACCCGCAGGACCTGCGGTACACGAAACAGCACGAATGGGTCAGGGACGAGGGCGACGGGCGGGCGCGCGTGGGGATCACCGACTACGCCCAGGACGCGCTCGGCGACGTGGTGTACGTCGACCTGCCCGAGACGGGCACCGAGGTCTCGGCGGGGCAGGCGTTCGGCGAGGTCGAGTCCACGAAGTCGGTCTCCGACGTGTACTCGCCGGTCACCGGCACCGTGATCGAGCGCAACGCCGCCCTCGAGGACCGCCCCGAGCTCGTGAACTCCGAGCCGTACGGCGACGGCTGGATGATCGCGGTGCAGGCCGAGACCCTGAACCTCGACGAGCTGCTCGACGCCGCGGCCTACGAGGCCCACGTCCAGCAGGAACAGGGCCACTAGCCGGTTCGGCGCCCAACAAGCCTCGACCCGCGCACCCGCCCCGACCTGAG
>DATLUW010000512.1:0-3079 GCA_035577825.1 Actinomycetota bacterium
CGGCGCTCCGCCGGCCGCGTCGTGGCGGCCGAGGTTCCGCTGCAGCCGGCGCCCGATCCGGCTGATGAACTCCTGGATCCCGTTCCGGTCGAGCCCGACCACCGACAGGATCCAGTTCAGGACGACCGCGATCAGATAGGCCGCCCAGTAGATCAGCGCGGCGAGCGCCTGGACGAGCAGCTGCGCGAGCCGGTCGATCGGGCCGCTCTGGGTCCCGAGCACCAGCCCGACGCCGGTGAGGAGCACCGCCCCGCCGCCGAGCGTGGCCGCCACGATCCGCCACCGCCGGGCGGAGTCCGGGCCGGCGGCCGCGCCCTGCACGGACCGTTCGACCATTCGGACGCTCGCCGCCCGCGACCCCAGCGAACCGAGGAAGAACAGCACGGCGATCGGCCACACGACGTCGCCCCACTCCGCGACGTGGGCGATCACGATCTCGGCGAGCAGCACCCCCGCCCCCCAACCGAACGACGCGTCGATCGGGTCGCGCCAGTCCCGCAGCGCGAGCGTCACCATCCGAATGCCCGCCAGCAGGCAGAGCGAGATGGCGATGAACGCGCCGGTGCCGCCGCCCGCGTTCCAGGCCACCGACTGCACGATCCCGACGACGACGCACCCGGCCGCGATGCCGTACGGCACGCCGGCTCGGCCCCGGAGGCGCGCGCCGATCGCGACCCCGCCCGAGAACAGCACGAGGAACAGCGGGTACCAGGCGAGCGGCCCGCCGGTCGCGTGCAGCGTCGATGTTCGCCCGATCAGCTCGACCGGCAGGAATACCAGCCCGGCCTCCGCGACCGCCGCGAGGAACGCCGGCACGAGGGACGCCTTGGCGAGCGCCCGGGCGGGATCGACCGGCGGGGCGGCCTCGGTCTCGAGCGGAGCTGCCTCCGTGGCCATCAGGCCGGCACCCCCCGGGGGCGCTCGAGCCGGAGCGACGGGACGTACTTCGGGTCCACCTCGAGCGGCGAGACGTGCAGGACCTCGGCGCCCCGGCGGCGGATGTTCTCCATCTCGTGGACGAGCCACGACCCCGGCCGGGGTGACACCACGACGACCGAGCCGGTGCGGCCCATCCGCCGGCCGACGTCTCGCAGGACGGGCGCGAGGTCGGAGGAGGGTTCGTTCGGCATGCGGGCCAGCGCGGCGAACACGGCAGGCTCGTGGGCGCGGGCGGCGCTCGGGAGCACGCGGATGGCGCCGCGGCCCTTCGACAGGTGGGTGTTCGCGATGATGCCCACGCGCCAGCCGGCCGCGACGGCGAGGCGGGCGAGGAAGCTCGTCCATCCGATCGTCTCCTCGGCGATGTCCGGGTAGATGCCGTGCCAGAACGGCTCGCCGAGCGAGAGGTCCATCGCGAGCAGGACGTCGGCGGCGCGGGTCGGCTCGTACAGCTTCACCTGGAGGTCGCCGGCGTGGCCGGTGAGCTTCCAGTGGATGCGGTTCAGCGGGTCGCCGGGCTGGTACGGGCGGACGCCGGCGAACCGCTCCGGCTGTTCGAACATCCGCATCGCCGGCGACGGCGTCCCGAACGGCAGCCGCCGGCGCACGGGCACCGGGATCGGGATGCGTGGCTCGGGCATGACCAGGACGTCCGGGTCGACGTTAAACTCGCGGTGCAGCGGCGCCAGCGCGAACGGATCCGACAGATCGACCTCGATCACGCGGAGGTGGTACTCCCCGCGTCGCTTCGCGATCGCCTCGAACTCCATCTGGACGTGCGCGTGGCCGCCGAGCGTCGTCCGCCGCCGGAACCCGTGGATCTGGGCCGACCCTGTCTCCCCCACCGGTTCGAGCTGGCGGGGCAGCCAGACCCCGATCCGGACGAACGGCAGCGGCAGGCGCTTGCCGTTGCGAACGCGGACCTTGATCCGCACCGTCTCGCCGACGAACGCCCGTTCCGGTTCGAACTTCGCCTCGACCTCGACCGCCTTCCAGGCCGACTTCGTCCACGCGGTGGCGAGGATCGACATCCCCATGACCGCGAGCCCCCAGATGGTGACCGGGACGAAGGAGACCACCGTCCCGACGATCGCGAGGATCCCGCCGACGACGAGGGCGATGCTCCGGCGGTCGGGAGTGTCCACCGGCTCGGGCTCCGGCTACCGCCGCTGCTCGGCCGTCTCGGGCCGGCGCCACTCGACCGGGACCGGCATCTGCTCGAGGACGTCCTCGAGCACATCCTCGGCGCTCCGGCCGCGGATCCGGGCGTCGGTGGTCGGGACCAGCCGGTGGGCCAGAACGGGCATGGCGAGCTCCTTCACGTCGTCGGGCAGCACATAGTCGCGCCCTGCGAGGAACGCCCAGGCCCGCGCGGCGTCGCCCATGTGCTCGACCGCGCGCGGGCTCGCGCCCACCTGGAGGTCGACGTGGTCGCGCGTGGCGCGGGCCAGGCCGACGACGTACTTGCGCACCGGACCCTCCATACGCACCCCCTCGACCAGCCCGCGGAGGTCGTCGAGCGGCGGCACGTCGGGCATCTGGTCGGCGGGAATCGTCCGGGCGGCGCGTCCGCCCTCGAGGATGCGCTGTTCCTGTTCCTCGGTGGGGTAGCCGATGCGGACGCGGATCAGGAACCGGTCGAGCTGGGCCTCCGGTAGCGGGAACGTCCCCTCGAGCTCGACCGGGTTCTGCGTCGCGAGGACGAAGAACGGCGACGGCACCGGATACGTCACGCCGTCGACCGTGACCTGGCGCTCCTGCATGGCCTCGAGCAGGGCTGCCTGCGTCTTCGGCGTGGCGCGGTTGATCTCGTCGGCCAGGAGGATCTGCGCGAACACCGGCCCCGGCCGGAACTCGAATTCGTGCGTCTTGAGATCGAGCACGCTGGCGCCGGTGATGTCGGAGGGCATGAGGTCCGGCGTGAACTGCACCCGGGAGAACTCGAGGCCGAGGAGGCTCGCGAGCATCCGGACGAGGGTCGTCTTGCCGACGCCGGGCACGTCGTCGATCAGCACGTGCGAGTCGGTGAGGATGCCGACCAGCACGAGCCGCAGGGCATCCCCGACGCCGAACAGCCGCGTCTCGATGCGCTGCGTGAGCGCGTCGACGAACGCCCTGCCCTCCTCCGGCGTGGTCATCA
>DATLUW010000513.1:0-3679 GCA_035577825.1 Actinomycetota bacterium
GCCGAGTGGCTGGCCGGCGACATGGAGATGTCGAACACCGCCGTGATCAACAACTCGGGGGACTTCTTCATCCAGAGCGACCACGAGATGCTGTGCTGCGTCGGAGTGGGAACCACGTTCAACAACACGGGGATCGTGTTCAAGACCGCGACCAGCGGCACCACGCTGTGGCAGACACCGTTCGACAACACCGGTGGCACGCTCCACATCCAGTCCGGAACGATCAACTTCCAGGGCGCGCTGACGGGCTACGACAGCGCCACCCACACCCTCTCGAAGGGGTCGTACCAGATCGACTCGCCGGCGACGATGGAGATGTTCTCGGCCGACATCCAGACGATCGGCGGGAACACCTCGCTGACGCTGGACGGGCCGACGTCGATGATCCTCGACGCCTCGAACACCTCGAACGACGGCCTCCGGAACCTGGCCACCGTCGCGGCGACCGGGATGCTGACGATCCAGGACGGCCGGAACCTGACGGTGCCGAACGGGCTCTCCGACGCGGGGACCGTGGCCGTCGGGAGCGGGGACACCCTCACGCTCACCGCGGGGACGCTCCAGGTGACGTCCACGGGCCTGCTGTCGGGGTTCGGGACGGTGGCCGGTCCCGTGGCGAACGCCGGCGTGGTGTCGCCCGGCATGCAACCCGGCGACATCGGGGACCTCACGATCGTGGGCGCCTCCACACAGGCGTCGGGCGGCGTCCTCCGCATCGAGATCGAGTTCACCGGCTCCGGGGAGTACGACCGACTGCTGGTGAACGGGCACCCAGTCACGCTCTCCGGGACGATCGAGGTCGTGAACATCACACCGTTCACGCCCTCGAACGGCGACGTGATCACTCCGCTCGAGTACGGGACGCGCTCCGGGCAGTTCGCGACGGTGTCGTGGACCGTGCCGGCGGGCCTCACGGCGACCGCCGTGTACCACCCGACGAGCGCGGACATCGTGGTCGGCCCCGCGGCCTCGCTCGGCACCCCCTCGATGACCAAGCCCACCGGCACCTTCCAGAACAAGCGAACGAAGTTCGCCGTGGCCTGGACCGCGGTGAGCGGGACGAACATCAAGTACGACGTGCAGATGAAGTCGGCTCCGGCGTCGACCGGGGTGTTCGGCTCGTTCTCCCAGATCAAGACCGGGCTGAACACCCTGACGTTCAACTTCCAGGGGACGCAGGGAGCGACCTACTGCTTCGAGGCACGGGCGTCGAAGGGGGCGACCCACTCCGCGTTCAGCCCGCAGAGGTGCACCTCGGTCCCGTTCGACGACCGGTCGCTGACCAGGCCGGCGGGAACCCACTGGCAGCTCAAGAAGCTGTTCGGCTATTACCTGAACACCTTCCTGCTCACGAAGACCCACAACGACTCGCTGACGAAGGCGAACGTGCACGGGAAGACCGTCGCGGTGGTCGCCGAGGTGTGCCCGAGCTGCGGGGCGATCAGCGTGACGTTCGGGGGAACCACGAAGGCGTTCGACCTGCACGCGGCCACGACCAAGCGCGAGGTGCTGTTCGTCGTGGACACCGGGTCGATGCACACGGGGACGGTGACCATCAAGGTCACGTCCACGAACAAGAACGTCCAGATCGACGGGCTGGGCGCGAGCCCGCAGTAGCCGCGATCGCCTCGTTGGATTGACCGAACCGCGGACGCGGAGCAGCATCGCACCGCGACGCGGCCGGAACCTTCCGGAGGGGCCGCGGAGCGGAGGAGCCATGTCCCGTCCGAGCTTCCTGCGCGCGCCGCTGGTGGCCGCGCTCGTGGTCGCCACGATCGCCGTGTTCGCCGCGCCCGCGGCGGCGTCGCCCGGCGACCTCGACACGGGATTCGGCGGCGATGGCATCGTCACGACCGCCGTGAACGAGGTCGCGCTGGGCGAGGCCGTCGTGGTGACCGCCGAGGGCAAGGTGATCGTGGCCGGGGTCGACTCGGCGGCCTCCGGCCCGGGCTCGAGCATGCTCCTGGTCGAGTACAACGCGTCGGGCCACCTCGACCACGGCTTCGGGGGCGGCGACGGGATCGTGGAGCTGGACCTCGGCCAGTGCACGGAGGCCAGGGCGGTCGCCCTCGACGGCCAGGGACGGATCGTCGTCGCGGGGGTCCGGGAGAACTGCACCACGTCGAACACGGTCGTCGTCGTCGCCCGGTTCCTCCCGGACGGCAGCCTGGACCACTCGTTCGGCGGCGGCGACGGGTGGACCGTCACCTCGCTCGCCGGCAACGGCGAGTACGCGGACGGCGTGGCGGTCGACGGATCGAAGATCGTGGTCGGCGGCGGCGTGATCCCCGGCGGAGCGACCCGGTTCCGCTTCCTCGTGCTCCGGTACTCGGCGAACGGCACGCTCGACCATTCGTTCAGCGGGAACGGGATCGCGACCGCATCGCTCGGGAACCGCCACGACGAGGGCCTCGCCGTCGCCGTCCAGCCGGACCACGCGATCGTGGCGTGCGGCCTCTCCGAGTCGACGTCGTTCCACGACCGGTTCGCGGCAATCCGCTACCTCCCGACCGGCGATCTCGACACGTCGTTCAGCGGCGACGGGAAGGCCACCGTGGGCATCACCGCCGGCTTCGACGACTGCCGGTCGGTGGCCCTCGACGGGGGGAAGATCGTGCTCGGCGGCGTCGCCGATTCGGATCACGCGGCCGACTTCGGGCTGGTGCGGCTGACGGCGTCGGGCCGGCCGGATCCGTCGTTCGGGTCGATGGGGAGGACGACGCTGTCGCTCTCGCCGGGGGACGACGAGATCCTGGGCGTGGCGGTCGACGGGGCCGGGCGGATCGTCGCCGCCGGGTGGCGCGACTTCCTCGTCAACCCGCGGTTCGGACTGGCACGGGTCCTGGACGACGGAACCCCCGACGCCTCGTTCGGGAACGCCGGGATCGTGAGCACGAAGATCGCCAAACGGTCGAACGCCAACGCGATGGCGCTCGACGGCGACACCATCGTGCTGGCGGGGCAGACCACGTCGCCCGACGACGACGTCGCCGTCGCCCGGTACCTCGCGTAGGGGTGGCACCCGGGCGGCCCGCGCCGGCTTCGGGCGCCGAGGAAGGCTGCCCTGCTCCTGCGAACCCCAAACGCGCCGCTGCGGGTTCGCCTACCGGACGGCGCGGCCCCCGGAGACCCCGGCGAGCAGCGCCGACACCAGAATGCCGAGCGGCAGGACGCCCCAGTAGGACGGGCCCGGATGCGCCGCCGAATCGACGTTGCCGAGGAACAGCATGAGCAGCCAGGTCGCCGGGAACGTCCCGATCAGGAACACGACGAACACCACCAGCAGCGACTTGAACACGATCGACCTCCCTCTCGCGGACCGGCCGGACCCGGCTCCCGGCGGGATGATCGCGCATCGAACGACACGGCGCACGCCCGAAAGGGCCCGGCTAACGATTCGGCTCCGAATCGTGCAACATCTGCGCGCCGAGACGATTCGGCGATCGCGAGACGAAGGAGGTCGAACGATGGTGGGGGCGACGATGGTCGTGCCGACGGTGCCGGTGACGGATCTCGAACGGGCGAAGGAGTTCTACGACGGGACGCTCGGCCTGACCGTCCTGTGGGAGAACCCGGCGGGGATCCGGTTCCGGGTCGGGGACGTGAGCGAGCTCTCGGTGTTCAAGCGGCCCCCGGTCGACGCGAACCACACGCTCGCGCACTTCGAGGTGACGGACAT
>DATLUW010000514.1:0-2407 GCA_035577825.1 Actinomycetota bacterium
AGTCCCACCCGGCCTTTCGGATGACGTGGAACCCGGCCATGGCCCGGTACCGCGGGTAGACGTCCTTGAACGTCCGCGCCTCCGCGTGGCCGATGTGCGGGCGGCCGTTCGCCGTCGGGGGGCCGTCGTAGAAGACCCACTCGGGCGAACCCTCGCGCTGTTCGACCTGGCGCCGGAACGCGTCCTGCTCGCGCCACCGCTCGAGTACCCGCCGGTCGAGCGCGGGGAGGTCGAGCCTGGCCTCGACCGGTTCGTAGATCGCCATCCTCGTTCTCCTCGCCGCTCGTCGTTCCTCGACGGGACGGGAAAACGAAACGCCCCGTCCCCTTCGTGCAGGGACGAGGCGAAGGTACTGCCCCGCGGTACCACCCCGCGTTGCCCCGGACCTCGCGGTCCGCGGCCGCTCGTCGCGCGCCGACACGCGCCTCCGCGATCACGGGCGGAACCCGGCCGCGCCTACTGACCCCCGTCCGGGAGCGTTCGGGCGGCGGCTCGGGGAGGATGTCCGGTGGGGCCGGCCGCCGGGCTCGCACCGTCCCCGGCTCGCTGCTCGGCCGAACGGATCCGCCGGACGCGTTCCCGTCGTCGCCTGTGCGGTCATGCTACCGGATGCCATGGGCGCGATCACCGTTCGGGTCACCCCGCGCTCGTCCAAGCCGGGTCTCGAGATCCGCGACGGCCGCGTGCTGATCAGGGTCGCGTCCCCGCCGGTGGACGGGCGGGCCACCGACGAGGCCCGGCGGGCGCTCGCCGGGGCGCTCGGCCTGGCCCCGTCCCGGGTTCGTCTTCGGTCGGGTGTGTCGTCGCGGGACAAGGTGTTCGAGGTGGAGGGGATGGCACAGGATCGGGCGCTCCGTCTCCTCGGCGGTTGACCGAACCGCCCCGGCCACCGTTCGCCGAAGGCGGCCGATGGTCCCGTTCCGGCTGCGACCCCCTTCGTTGTCGGAGCGGGGGACCGGTGCTACGGTCCCTCGACCATGGCCAGGGCACCCGTGACCCCCGCCGAGCAGCGCGAGCTCCGCGAGGCACTTGAGAAAGAACGCGACGAGCTGCAGTCGCAGCTCAACGAGATCGAGACCTCCACGTTCTCGCAGGCGCAGTCCGACCTCTCGGGCGAGATGGCGTTCGACGACGAGTACGCGGACGCCGGCACGGCCACGTTCGAGCGCGAACGCGACCTGTCCCTGGAGAACAACGTCCGGGATCTCCTGCAGAAGATCGAGAAGGCCCTCCTGCGGATGGACGAGGGCACCTACGGGCTCTGCGAGCGGTGCGGGAAGCCGATCGAGAAGGCCCGGCTCAAGGCGCTCCCGTACGCCAACCTCTGCATCGCGGACGCGCAGGCGGCGACCCGCCGCTGATGCCGGCGTCCGAGTCCCACGCCCCGGCCGCCGACGGCCCTTCGGGCGGGCCGGTCCCGGCCGACCAGGCGGCCGCGTCCTCGACGCCACACCACGACGCGGCGACCCGGCACCGGCTGATGTTCGTCCTGTACGGGACGGCGCTCGGCGTGTACCTGCTCGACCGGCTGACGAAGACCCTCGTCGCGCACAACTTCCACGAGCCCACGACGCTCATCCCAGGGATCCTCCAGCTGAAGTACACGGAGAACTCTGGCGGGGCGTTCGGCGTGTTCGATGGGGCGGTGTGGCTGTTCCTGCTCGCGACCATCGTGGTGGTCGGCGTGATCATCTACGCGTCGTTCAACCTGCCGAACCGGGTCATCGCGGTCGCGCTCGGGCTGGTGCTGGCCGGCGCGATCGGGAACCTCACCGACCGTGCGGTCCGCGGGACCACGTTCTTCGGCGGGCACGTGGTGGACTTCCTGGCGTTCGCGAAGTCGCCGACCGCCCAGCCGGTGTGGCCGGTGTTCAACCTGGCCGACTCGGCGATCGTGTGCGGCGCCCTGCTGATCCTGTTCGCGAGCATCCGCAAGACGACCCACCACTCATGACCACCGAGGTCGTGGCGCCCGGAGCGGGCCGCCTCGACGCCGTCCTCGCCGAAGCCCTCGGGGTGCCCCGCGCCGACGTCCAGCGGGCGATCGAGGCCGGCGGGGTGTCGGTCGACGGGCGTTCGCGGCCGAAGTCCTTCCGACTGGCGGGCGGCGAGCGCATCGAGGTGTCGCTCGCGGAGACGGCCGACGTGCCGGCCGAAGGGGAACCCGTCCCCGTCCGGTACCGGGACGAGCACCTGCTGGTCGTCGTCAAGCCGGCCGGCGTCGCGGTGCACCCGACCGCATCCCGGCGAACCGGGACCCTGGTGAACCGCCTGCTCGCCATGGGGGTTCCGCTGTCGCACGGCTCCGAGCCCGATCGGCCGGGGATCGTCCACCGGCTGGACGCGGGGACCTCGGGGCTGCTCGTGGTGGCCTCGGACGACCCGACGCACGAGTTGCTGGGAGACA
>DATLUW010000515.1:0-4387 GCA_035577825.1 Actinomycetota bacterium
GCCGTCGACGTCCAGAACACGATCTCGGGCCGCCAGGTCATCGCCCAGAACCCCTGGAACAACTTCATCCAGGGGAACAACGTCGCGACGCTCACGCTGTTCCCGCCGCCCGCCGGGACGACCGACCTCGCCGTCACCAGCTTCACGATCATGAACACCGGCGACGTGCCGGCCACGATCACGGTGGAGACGGCCTCGAAGGTCGGCGGGGCCTGCCAGGTGAACGGCGGCGGGACGCTGACCGAGCTGTCCGTGGGCCCGAACTCGACCTCGCACGTCGAGTACCCGCAGCCGCTCGTCGCGCACCTCACCACGAATCAGTGCGTGGTGGCCGAGGTGAACGGCGACGGCGCCACGCGGATCACGGGGGTGGGGTTCACGCAGTAGCGCGACCACGTCACGGCGAGTTCGCCCCCCGAGGTTCAGCTCTTGAGCCCGAGCGCGTCCGCGGCCTGCTCGAGCGCCGCGAGGTGGCCGTCGACGCCGCCGAGCTCGAGGCGCATCGTGTTGATCGAGACGTGGGTCGCGCCCGCCGTCCGCCACGAGTCCACGTGCTGCACGAACTTGTCGAGGTCGTCGGGGCGCCAGGTCACGCGGCCCTCCATCCCCAGCAACGCCGGGTCGCGTCCGGCCTTCGTCGCAGCCGCGTCGACGATCGCCTTCGCCTCGTCGAGCTCTTCACCCGGGCGAACTTGGGGAAACCAGCCGTCGGCGAGCCGCCCGATTCGCTCGTAGGCCCTCGGCGACTGGGCACCGATCCACACCGGGATCTGCCGTTGGACCGGCAGGGGAGCGAGCCCGGCCGCTGTCACGCGTTCGAACTCGCCGTGGAACGTCACCGACTCCTCGGTCCACAGCCGGCGCATCAGCTCGATCTGCTCCTCGAATCGGCGACCGCGGTTCGTGAACGACTTGCCGAGTGCCTCGTACTCGACCGCATTCCAGCCGATCCCGACGCCGAACCGGAACCGCCCCCCGGTCAGCAGGTCGACCTCGGCCGCCTGCTTGGCCGCGAGCGCGGTCTGACGCTGCGGCAGGATCACGACCCCGGTCACCATCTCGAGCGACGTGAACGCCGCGAGGAACGCGAACATCACGAACGGCTCATGGAACGTCGTGTGCACGTCGTACGGGCCGTGCCACGGCGCGTGCGCGACCGGATCCGCCCCGAGCACGTGGTCGTACGCGAGCACGTGCCGGTACCCGAGCTCCTCCACCCGCTGCCCGTACGCGCGCACCGCGCCGGCATCGCCGCCGAGCTCAGTCTGCGGGAACACCACCCCGATCCGCACGCCGGAACGGTACCCCGCGATCGGTCCCGGTTCCTCAGCCCCCGCGTCCCGGATGTGGATTGCACGGGGGATGGCCGGAAGGCGGGAAGAGGTGGATCGTGCCACCGACGAAGCCACCCACTCCGATGCACGTCAGTCCTCCGAGATCCCACCTGCCGGTCCGGGTGTTGAAGTCGTATCCCACGTCTCCCTGGGTGGGGGACCTCCCCTCGGAGATGGGGAACTCCGTCGTGACTGCCGAGTCCGGCAGGACGAGGACCTCCCATCGCCCGACCTCGGCCGGCCGACCGCCCGCGACCGGCGGGAGCCCCTCCGGTCCGGATGCCGGTTGGGTCGATCCGGTCGGCGGGCTCGAGAAGTACAACGTCACATCGTCGAACCCGGCACCGGGCCTGACGACCGCCCAGCACGTCGCCTGCAGCAGGAGCGGCTGCACCCGCAGGTGCCCGTCGGTGACCGCCGGCGGTTCGAGGACGCCGTTCACGGGTTCCCCGTGCTCCCCCGGGTGGCAGGTCTCGTAGAGGCCGGCGGTCGCCGCCACCGCGCGGTCGATCGCCTCGGCCTCGGTCGGGGTGGGACCCTGCGGAACGACGGCGAGATGGAACTCGGGCAGAGGCGGGAAGCCGACCGGCTGTTCCTGCTGGTTCACCGATCGGGAGGGCATGGGGCAGGACCCCGTCAACGTGAGTGGGCCCGCCCAACGCACCAGTACGGACTCGCTCCCCATGCTCGTGGAGGCTCCCGCCGGCAGCGGGGTGGGGAAGATCGGGCCCGGCCCACGCTGGCCGACGTGCCGGCTTTCCGTGTCGAAGAGCAGCCTGCCGGAGGCATCCCGAACCCGCAGCCTGCCGAAGGCTGCGCCATAAGGATCGGACGGCGCGATCTGCAGCGTTGCATCCCCCTGGTTGTGGATCACGTAGGAGACCGAGACCGAATCTCCGGGGGCCACGTCGGGGCTGGCGACCGTCGCGGTACACGAGGCCGGATAGCCATCGGCATGCAGCGTGACGCTGATCGCAGTGTCCGATGCCGTTGGGCCGGGTGCATTCGACCGCATCGGTGGGGTCGGCCTGGTCAAAGGGTGGATCGCGAGCGCGGCGAGGCTCAGCCCGCCCGCCGCGACGACGAGCGCGACGACCGCAGCCGTCACCCGCCGGGTTCGCTGGTGACGGTGCCGGCGGTCCAGCACGCGCGACCAGCCGTGCGGCTCCGGTTCGAGATCGGAGGCGGTTCGTTCCAGCAGGGTTTTCAGGTCATCCATCGGCCGTCTCCAGTTCGCGACGAACACGGGCTCGGCCCTGCGACGCGAGGCTGCGCGCGGTTGCCTCCTCGACTCCCAGAACCGAGGCAACCTCTGCCGGCGACCGGTCGAGGAAGTCGGCAAGCACCACGGCGAGACGCTGTCGCGGCGGAACCCGGCGGAGCGCCTCGAGCACCGCCTGGCGCTCGGTCGCCGACTCGATCGCGTCGCTCGACGAAGCCGGCTTCGGCTGGTGCCGGAGCTCGACCAGGCGGTGCCGCCACCGGCTGCGGAATGCGTTCATCGCGGTTCGGTACAGGTAGCCGGCCTGGTCGTTCATCGTTCGAACCCGATCCCATCGCTGCCACACCTTGACGAACGCCTCCTGCAGCAGGTCCTCCGCCTCCGCCGCGCTGCCCGTGAGCAGGTACAGGGCCCGCAACAGCCGGAGGTGGTGCTGCACGAACAGCTCCTCCACCTCGGCGGCCGGGTTCGCGCCCCCGTCGACTCGCGCCGTCTCCGGCGCCGGGCGTTCGGCCTGCCCCGTGGTCATCTCCTGCGACATGAACGCTCAGCGGGCGCGGATGTTCAATCCCACGTCGTTGAACGGGGCGTATCCTCGCGTCCTTCGCTCGAGGAGGAAGTGCCCATGTCGACTCCGCGACGCTCGCTTTCCGTCGCTGCGCTCGCCGCCCTGGTCCTGTTCGTGTTCGCTCCGGCGATGGCGTACGCGGCTGCGCCCGGCGATCTCGACCCCACGTTCGGTGGCGGCGACGGCGTTGTGAAGTACGACAGCGGCGGCAGCGACTTCGGCCAGAAGATCCTCCGGCAGCCGGACGGGAAGATCGTCGTGGCGGGGCAGACCTCGAGCGCCCAGCACGACGAGAACCTCCTGCTGGCCCGGTACACCGCCGACGGGAAGCGCGACACGACGTTCGGCGGCGGGGACGGCGTGGTCTCGGTCGACTTCCTCGGCGGCTACGACGACGCGTGGGGCCTCGCGCGCATGTCCGACGGGCGGCTCGTCGTCGCCGGCGAGGCGGAGAACCCGGCGGGGACGTTCGACCATGTGGCGGTGGCGAGGTTCACGTCGAACGGCCACCTCGACACCACGTTCAGCGGCGACGGCAAGACGACGACCGGCGTGCCCGGGTTCCCGCACTCGTTCGGCTGGCGGTGCGTCGTGCAGCCGAACGGGAAGATCGTCGTGGTCGGGGAGGCGGACAACGCCACCGGCGGCGACCTGCTCGCGGTTCGGTATCAGGAGAGCGGCGCGCTCGACCCGACGTTCTCGGGCGACGGGCGGCTGACGGTCGACCTCGGCGGCCGGGACGGGGCGTGGGACGTCCGGCAGGTGCCGGGCGGCGGGTCGATTCTCGCGGCCGGGTGGTCGGACATCACGGGCGAGGGGCGCAGCGCGCTGGTGTGGATCACGTCCTCGGGCACGCTCGACCAGAGCCACGGCGGCGGGGACGGGAAGACGATCGTGGACGTCGAGCCGAACAACGCGGCCGAGATCGCCCGGGCGGCGTTCGTGCTCGGGTCGGGGAAGATCATGCTCGTGGGCGACCTGTCCAGGGCCGGCGGGGGCCACGGTGACCTCTACGTCGCCCGGGTGAACGCGAACGGCGCGCTCGACACCACCTTCGGGGGCGGCGACGGGGTCGTGCTGACCGACGCCGGCGGGGACGAATCCATGAGCGGCGCCCGGAGGACGTCGGGCGGCACGATCGTCGTGGGCGGCGAGACGACCTCGAACCATGTGGCGCGGTTCCTGGTCGTCCGGTTCAAGCCGAACGGGAGCCCGGACCCGACGTTCGGGACGAACGGCTTCGCCAAGCCGTTCCCCACGTCG
>DATLUW010000516.1:0-4318 GCA_035577825.1 Actinomycetota bacterium
GGCCGTCCAGCCTCGGCAAGGACTCGCTGGTGGTGATGTTCCTGGGGCTTGCCGTCTACGGGTTCGCGCAGCTGTTCCGCGGGGTGATGCTGCGGGGGGTGCTGCCGGCCGCGATCGGGCTGGTCGGCGTGTTCATGATCCGGCCGCCGATCGCCACCGCGATCATGGTGGCGGCGGTGGCGGCGTTCCTGCTCCGCCCGACCCGCCGCGGATCGCCGCAGGTGACCGCGCTCACCTGGCTGATCACGGTGCCGATCCTCGCGTTGATCGCGTTCTTCACGGTGACGCACACGGCGGCATGGCTGGGGTCGTCGAACGCGATCGACGCCTTCCAGGAGAACCGCGTGATCCAGTTCAACACCGGCCTCACCGGTTCGAACTTCACACCCCCGAACGCGCTCTCGCCGGTGGGGTTCCCGCTGGCCGTGATCACGACGACCTTCCGGCCGTTCCCGTGGGAGGCGGGCGGGTTGTTCCCGACCCTGACCTCGCTCGAGGGTGTGTTCATCGGCCTGCTGATCTGGTTCCGGCGGCGGGAGATCCTGCGGGGGCTCCGGCAGTGGCGGAGCAACGGCATGGTGCTGTTCGCGGCGGCGTCGTTCCTCGGGCTCTCGGTGATCCTGTCTTCGCTCGCGAACTTCGGCCTGCTCGCCCGGCAGCGGACGCAGGTGCTGCCGTTCCTGTTCATGCTGATCTGCATGGTGAAGAAGCCGCCGAGAGTGCGGCCCGGCCGCCTGCAATGGACGGCCGGGCAGTCGGAGGAGGCGGAGGCCGGGGTCGGCCCGGAGCCGTCGCCCGTCCCGGCGTGAGCGTTCGCTTCGCCGCGGTCTCCGCGGCGAAGAAGGCGGTGAAGCTCGCGCTGCTCGCCCCGGCCACCGCGCGCCGGACGTCCGAGCCCGGGCTGTACGTCCTGATCTACCACCGCGTGGGCGCCGGTCAGGGGCAGGAGATGGACCTTCCGCTCGGGACCTTTCGGCAGCAGATGGAATGGCTGTCGCAGAACGCCGAGGTGGTCCCGCTGGCGGACGGGCTCGACCGGCTGTCCGGGGATCCCCTGCAGCGCGACCTGGTCGCCATCACGTTCGACGACGGGTACGGCGACGTGTTCACGCGGGCGTGGCCGGTGCTCCGTGACCTCGTGCTGCCGGCGACGGTGTTCCTGGCGACGGGGTTCATGGAGGGGGAGTCCGCCGCCCCGATCCGGCCCGGGGCCGGCGACCGGGGCGAACCGGCTGCGGCGCTCGGGTGGGACCAGGTCGGGGAGATGGCGGCGAGCGGGCTGATCGCCGTCGGGTCCCACACGCACACCCACCGTTCGCTCGATTCGCTGAGTCCGGCGGAGGCCGAGGAGGAGTGCGAGCGGTCGAACCAGGTGCTCCGATCGCGTGCGGGCGTCGAGCCCGACACGTTCGCCTACCCTCGGGCCGTGGTCGGAAACGAGGACGTCGTGGCGCGGCGGTACCGGTGGGCGGTCGCCGGCGACGGGACGAAGAACGTGCCCGGGCGGGTGGAGCCGCACCGGCTGTTGCGCACGCCCGTCCGTGCGAGCGACGGCATGTTCTTCTTCCGCAGGCGCCTGGACGGGATCGCGCCGCTCGAGGACCGGCTGTACGACCGGCTTCGGAGGTCGTCGCGATGAACGCGAGGCCCAGGGTGCGGCGGTGACCGCGGTGGAGGTGGCGATCGGCGTGCGGCAGCCCCGGCTGATCCACCTGACCACGATCGACCTGTCGCTGAAGGTGCTGCTGGCGCACCAGCTGGTGCGGTTCCGGGAGGAGGGGATCGACGTGGCCGGGGCGTCGGCGCCCGGGCCGTACGTCCCCGAGATCGAGGCGCTCGGCGTGGAGCACCTGTCGGTCCCGACGCTCGGGCGGAGCTGGACGCCGGGGCAGGACGCGCTGGCGCTCCGCGACCTCGTCCGGCTGTTCCGGCGCGAGCGGCCGGACATCGTGCACACGCACAACCCGAAGAGCGGGGTGCTGGGCCGCGTCGCGGCGCGCATCGCCCGGGTCCCCGCCGTCGTGAACACGGTCCACGGCCTGTACGCGAACCCCGCGCTGCCACCGATCAGGCGCGGCCTGATCTCCACGGCCGAACGGGTGGCGTTCCGGTTCTCCGACCACGAGCTGTTCCAGAGCCGCGAGGACTACGACTGGGCGCTCGAGCGGCGACTGGTGCCGGCCGAGCGAGCGACGTGGCTGGGAAACGGCGTCGACCTCGCGCGGTTCGACCCGGCGGCGGTCGACACCGCCGCGGTGGCCGCGCTGCGGAAGGAGTGGGGGGCGGGGGAGGACGCCGTGGTCGTCGGCACGGTCGGGCGCCTGGTGGCCGAGAAGGGGTACGTGGAGCTGTTCGAGGCGGCCCGGGCGGTTCGCTCGCGGCTCCCGCAGGCGCTGTTCGTGGCGGTCGGGCCCCAGGAGCCGTCGAAGGCGGACCGGCTGGACGCCGCGGTCGTCCGGCGGGCGCGCGAGGACGGGGTCGTGTTCCACGGCGAGGGTCGCGACATGCCGTCGATCTATGCGGCGTTCGACCTGTTCGTGCTGGCCTCCCACCGGGAGGGCGTGCCGCGCTCGGTGATCGAGGCCCAGGCCATGGAGGTCGCCGCGGTCGCGACCGACATCCGCGGGTGCCGCGAGGTGGTCGACCCGGGGGAGACCGGGCTGTTGGTGCCGGCGCGCGACCCCATTGCCCTCGGCGACGCCGTCGGGCGGCTCGTCGGCGACCAGCACGAACGCGAACGCATGGGCCGGGCGGGCCGGCGGCGGATGCTCGAGCGGTTCGACGAGGAGGTCGTGGTCGATCGAACCCTCGAGGTGTACCGGCGGCTGCTGGCGAGGGGGCGGCGGTGATCGCGCCGGCTCCTCCCGGCGGCGTCGCGTGGCCGAACCTCCACCCGTACTGGATCCAGGTCGCGGTGGCGCTGCCGGTGGCGGCGGTGCTCGGGTTCGTGGTCCGGGCGGTGGGCCCGCGCGTCGGGGCGCTCGACCACCCGGACGCCGAGCTGAAGCCGCACGAACGCGCGGTGTCCTACCTCGGCGGGCTGGCGGTGGCCGGGGGGGTCGCCGCGGGGATCGCGACGCACGGGTGGCCGCTCCCGCTCGGGGCCTCGGTCGCGCTCGGCGGGGCGGTCGCGCTCGGGCTCGCCGACGACGCGCTCCGGGTTCCCCCGGTCGTCCGGCTGATCGTCCAGGTCGGGCTGGGGGCGGCGCTGGTGCTGTGGGGATGGAGCCCCGACACGCCGGACGGGTTCCTGATGGCCGTGCCGTACGTCGTGTTCTTCGTGGCGGCGCTGAACGCCGTGAACATGGTCGACGGGATGGACGGCCTCGCCGGCACGCTCGCCGTGCTCAGTGCGGCCGGGATCGCCGCGGTCGGGGAGACGGCGACGCACCACCGCCCGGCCATGCTGGCCGTCTGCCTCGCAGCGGCAGCGGGCGGGTTCCTCGTCCACAACCTCCCGCCCGCGCGGCTGTTCCTGGGGGACAACGGGGCGTACCTGGTCGGCGCCGCGCTCGCGGTGGCCGCGTTCCAGGTGGGGAACAGCGTGGCCGCGCTGGCCGGGGCGACCGGCTGCCTGGGGGTGTTCCTCCTCGACCTGGTGCTGTCGATTCTGCGCCGCCTGACCGGCCGCGTGCCGATGCACCGGGGCGACCGGAGCCATCTGTACGACCAGCTCCGGGCACGCGGGCGTTCGGTGTGGGGGACGCTCGCGGTGTGTGCCGGCGCGCAGGTCGCGTTCGTCGCGGCCGGCGTGATCGCTGCGAACCTTCCGAAGGTGGGCGCCGTGGTCGTCGAGGGCGCGGTGTGGGCGGCGGCGGTTGGGGCCCTGTTCGCGTTCGGCTTCGTCACCGCCAGGACGCCGGCCCGCGTCCGATGAGCGACACCGGACCGCCGGTCACCGTGGCCGTCGTGTCGAACGGGAACGCGTTCTCGACGCTGATGCTGCGGCCACTGTTCGCGTCGCCGCGGGTGCGGATCGTCGCGGCCGTGCTGGTGCGGGTGCCGCCGGGCAAGGGCGGCCGCGCGGGGCGCCTGTATCGGATCAGCAGACGGACCGGCATGCGGTATGCGCGGCACAAGCTGGGGACGCTCGTCGTCCCGGAGGCAGTCGCGATGACGAGCGGGAAGCCCGCGTTCCTCGATCGCCTCGCCGCCCGGTCGGGGACGCCGTGGATCTCCGTCGACGACGCGAACGGCGATCGCGTACGGGCGTTCCTTCGGAAGGCCGAGCCCCAGGTCCTGCTGTCGGTCTCCACACCCCAGAAGCTCGCCGAGGATCTCCTGCGCATCCCCTCCCTCGCGGCGGTGAACATCCACT
>DATLUW010000517.1:0-5736 GCA_035577825.1 Actinomycetota bacterium
CCGTCCTGGATGGCCTGAATCAGCTCGGCCATCACCGGGTCGTCTCCCCAACCGGCCATCGCTCAGCGCCCCCTCGACCCTAGCCCGACGGGGCCTTGGCGATCTCCCGCAGGAACTGCTCGTTCGACTTGGTCGCGCGGACCTTGTCGATGAGCAGCTCCAGCGAGGCCGCCGGGTCGAGCGCGTGCAGCACGCGCCGGAGCCGCCACACCAGGGCGAGCTCCTCGGTCGACATGAGCAGCTCCTCCTTGCGGGTGCCGGAGGCCTCGACGTTGATCGCCGGGAAGATGCGCTTCTCCGACAGCTGCCGGTCGAGCCGGATCTCCCAGTTCCCGGTGCCCTTGAACTCCTCGAAGATGCCCTCGTCCATCCGGGACCCGGTCTCCACCAGAGCGCTCGCGATGATGGTGACCGAGCCGCCCTCCTCGATGTTCCGCGCGGCCCCGAAGAACCGCCGCGGCGGGTAGAGCGCGGTCGAGTCGATGCCGCCCGACAGGATCTTGCCGGAGGCCGGCGCCGCGAGGTTGTACGCCCGCGCCAGCCGGGTGATGGAGTCGAGCACGATCGCCACGTCCTTGCCCATCTCGGCGAGGCGCTTCGCGCGTTCGAGCACGAGCTCGGTGACCTGGATGTGCTGGTCCGGTGGCTTGTCGAACGTCGAGTACACGACCTCCGCCGCCGCCACCGTCCGCTGCCAGTCGGTGACCTCCTCCGGCCGTTCGTCGACCAGCAGGATGATCATGTGCAGGTTCTCGTCGCCCTCGATGAACCCGTTCGCGATCTGCTTGAGGACCGTCGTCTTCCCGGCCTTGGGCGGCGACACGACCATGCCGCGCTGGCCCTTCCCGATCGGCGCGATGAGGTCGATGATCCGCTCGCTCACCGAGGTCGGAGTGTTCTCGAGGCGGATGCGCTCGTCCGGGAACAGCGGGGTCAGCTTGTCGAACACCGGCCGCGTCTTGGCGGTCTCGGCGTCCATGCCGTTTACGGAGTCGATCCGGAGCAGGGCGTAGTACTTCTCGTTGTCCTTCGGACGCCGGATGGCGCCCTCGACGGTGTCGCCCTTGCGGAGCATGAACCGCCGGATCTGCGACAGCGAGACGTACACGTCGTCCGGGCCCGGCAGGTAGCCGGAGGTCCGGAGGAACCCGTACCCCTCGGGCAGGATGTCGAGCAGTCCGACGCGAACGGGGGCCTCGGCGAGCTCCTGCTCGCGCTCCTCGACCTCGCGAACGCGCCGCTCCTCGCGGTTGCGGCGGCGCTCCTCGCGGGAGGGACGACGTCGCTGGCCGTCCCCCTGCCGGTCGCCGCCCTGGCCCTGCCGCTGGCCCTGGCCGCCGCCGCCCTGACCGCCCTGGTTCTGGCCGCCGCGGTCGCCGCGGTCGCGGTCGCCCTGACGGCCACGGTCGCCGCCCTGGCGGTCCCCGCCCGGTCGGCGGTCACCCTGACGGTCGCCCCGGTCGCCGCCCTGGCGCTCGGTACGCTCCTCGGTGGCCACCGAGCCCTCGGCCCGGTTGCCGTCACCGTCGCCGTCACCCGACGAGGACTCGCCGGCGCCATCGGAAGCGGAGCCGCTCACCTGGCCGTTCGACGGGACGGATTCGGACTCGATGCCCGGCCCGCCCGGCTCGTCGGCCAGCACCTCGCCGGCCGTCGGCTCGCCGTCGGCGGTTCTCGTCGCGGGCTCGTCGCTCGCGGCCGCCTCGGTGGAGGTCCGCGCGCGGCCGCCGCCGTTCCCGCCGGAGCCGGAATCGGAGCCGGACGGGGCCGATCCGCCGCCGTTCGAGCTCACGATGGCGTCGATCAGCTCGGCCTTTCGCATGCCGCGCTTCACACTGACCCCGAGGGTTTCGGCGATGGACTGCAGCTCGGCGACCTGCTTGCCCTCCAGGGTGCTCTTCTCAACTGTTTCGGGGGCCAATTCAGGCTCCTTCCTTCTGCGCCGGGCCGCCAGTCGACAGCTCGTCGTGCAACTTCTTCCAATCCGCGTCGAACTGGGCGAGGCCCTTGTCCGTCAGCGGGTGCTTGACCATCTTCTGGAACACGTCGAACGGCATCGTCGCGATGTCCGCGCCGGCGAGCGCCGCCTCGACGATGTGCATCGGGTGCCGCAGCGAGGCCGCGAGGACCTCGGTCTCGTAGCCCTGGACCTCGTAGATCTCGCAGATCTGCCGCAGCGCGTGCATGCCGTCCGCGGCGGCGTCGTCGATCCGCCCGATGAAGGGCGAGACGATGTACGCGCCGATCTCCGCGGCGAGGATGGCCTGCGTCGGCGAGAACACCAGCGTCACGTTGATGCGGATGCCCTCGTCGGTGAGGCGCTTGCCTGCCTCGAGCCCGGCGGGCGTCATCGGAACCTTCACCACCACGTTGTCGCCCTTGTGCGCGAGCTCCACGCCCTGCTCGTACATCGGGCCGGCCTCGGGCTCGGTGGTCTCGAGCGAGATGTCCCCGTTGACCTCGGAGAGGATCTCCTTCCACGTCTGGTCGGGGTCGGCCTTCTCCCTGCCGACCAACGTTGGGTTGGTGGTCACGCCGCGCAGGACGCCCCACCGGTTGATCTCGCGAATCTCCTCGATGCTCGCCGTGTCCAGGAACAACCTCATGTCGAACTCCCCGTGCTCGGTGCGACGGACTCGTGGCCCGCCGACTCCTCCTCGTTGGCGCCGCTCGCGCCCGTGCCAGCGGCCGTCGCCGGAGCTGGCTCGGGCAGCACGACGGCGTCGTCCCCGGCCTTCCGGTCGCCGGCCTCATCGTGCTGCGTGGCCCGCTCGACCACCAGGTCGAGCACCCCCGCGATCGCCTGGTCCAGGCTGTAGTTCGGGATCACGGGGACGCCGTGGGACAGCGCCTGGCTCCGGATGAACTTCTGGATGCGACGGATGTTCTCGAACCCCCGCGCGTACCGCTCGGTCGGCCGCGTGTTCACGTCGGTCGCACGCACCACGAAGTGGCTGCGGTGAACGTCCTCGTCCTCGACCGTCACCACCACCGGGATGGCCAGGACCCGTCCCTTGGTGGAGTCGAGGTCGACGAACCCCGGCACCATGTGCGCGCCCTCGATGATCACGCTCGTGCCCTCGAGCGCCGCCCGGTCGAGGAAGGCGTTCAGCCCCACAGCGACCGCCGCGGTCTGCTCGCGGAAGCCCGCGATCACGCGGTCGGTCCCCTGGAGGCCGGATTCGCGGAGCATCCCGCCCGCCTGGAACGACGACGTGTGCAGCGAGGGCATGAGCTCCGGCGAGAACATCGCCCGCATGACCTCGCGCACGGCATCGGTCGCGACCGTGCGCACGATCCCCAGCCGGGTGGCCAGCTGGGTGGCGATCGTCGACTTCCCGACGCCGGTCGCGCCGCCGATCAGGATGACCAGCGGAACGTCGAGGCGTTCCACCCGCTGCCACCGGACGTAGTTCTTCGCGTAGCGGTCGCCGGCCCGGTCGCGCAGCACGTCGACCGCGACCTCGCCGAGCTCCACGGAGGTGACGGCCGGCTGGCCCCGCTCGAGCAGGACCTCCTCGATGCGTTCGGCCACCTGGTACGCGCGGATCGCGGACAGGCCGGTCGCCATCACGCGCGAGGCCATCAGGCCCTTCGAATACGGAAGGCCCGGATCGCGGTCGCTGATGATGACGGAGGAGGGCTTTCGGCTCTCGTTCATGGCGTTCGTTGGGTGCTCCCTGGGTGTTCCTATCCCCGGCGGTGGCGTTCCACCGCCAACAGGCAGGTCTCGCGCAGCAGGTCGGTCAGCTCGCCGTCGCCACCCGTCGTCACGGGGCGGTTGTCGGCGAACACGATCCCCGCGCCGCGCGCCATCGCGCGCTCGCAGGCCACGTCCACCGCCGCCGCCTTCAGCTCGGTCACGAGGATGTCGTACTCCCCTGCTGCATCGAGGTCCTCGTTCAGCCCCTTGCGATCGGCGAGGCGGGTGCTGGACCCGACCACCCGGCATCCGTGGGCCGCCTCCAGGTGCTGGACCTGCCTGGAAGCCGCCTCCGGTGGTGCCGTAGTGGTGAGGTACACACCCTTGCCCCGCAGTTCTCCGTACGGTTCCGGTCGGAAGTCCGTCTCGACGTATCGGGCATCCGCGCGGAGCCGCAGGACGTGGGATCTGAACGGGAGGAGGTGCTTCGGCTCGTGTGAGCCGCTTGCCATTGTAATGACGAACAGGTCCGATCGCAATATCCGGTAGGGGCCGAGATATCCCGTCAGGTATTCGGTGGGAACGCCCGCGGGGGCCACGAGTATTCCCGCGTCCCATGGCATCGGCGGGATGGACGAGCCGCTGCCCTCGAGGATCACGAGCCCCGCGCCCCGCTCGGCGGCGACCATCCCGGCCTCGCGGACGTTCGTGGCGAACGGCATCCCCGCGAGCCCGCCGCCGACCCGCCGCGCGCCCACGGTGGTCACCCCGGTGAACAGCGCGTCCTCCAGGTAGTCGCTCGCCGCATGCTCGCCCCGGCGGACGCGTTCGATCAGGGATTCGACCGTCACGCTGCCGGCCTCGGCGACCTGGGGCTCCGGCGGGCCGCCCCGGCCCATGGCCACGATCATCGGGTTCAGGCCCTCGGCGGCGGCGACCCTGGCGGTCTCCCCCGCGATGGCCGTCTTGCCGGTTCGCTTGCCGGTCCCGATCACGGCGAGCGTGGGAACCGGCAGCGGGGCCGCCCACACCGGCGGGTCGAGCCGGAAGTCCGAACCCACGTACGGCACGCCGCGCTCCAGCGCCGCCGCGGCGAGCTCCATGCGTTCGCGATAGCCGAGCACGGGTTCGTCGGAGAGGTCGAGCACGGCCTCGGGCCGGACCTCGTCGAGCGCCGCGCCGAGCGCGACGAACCGCTCCGACCCCGGCTCGGGCACGATCGTGGGGAGGCCGAGGTCGGGCGGGCCCTCGGCGGCGATCTTCTCGGTCCCGCCGACGTACAGCGCGGCGAGCGGCTCGTGGCCCATGGCCCGGGCGGCCGCGATCCCCCACCGGGTGACCGGAGGGTAGTGCTCACCGTCCACCAGGACGAGCACCTTCACGGGTGTGGAAGTCCCCCTGTTGGTTGGCGTCCGGCCCGTGCTGGGCCGGGTCGTTCGTTCCGGCCGGGCGTTCGGACGATCTACGCCCGGCTGTCCTCCCGCGCGCTCGTGCGGTCCTGCGCGAGGACCTCGAGCTCGCGGTAGTACTCCTCCCCCGTCGCCAGGGAATAGTGCGCCAGGGTGGTCTGCCCACCGAAGGGGAACCGGCGGGTGATCTTCACCTCGTCGCCCGAGAACTCCAGCACGTTGTAGCAGGGCTTCGTGTAGCCGCGGAGCCGAAGGGACGCCACCGTGCCGGCGTTCGCGATGTACATGTTCTCCAGCCGCCACACCCACGGAACGTGCTTGTGGCCGGAGAGGACCACGTTCACCCCCGAGGTGATCAGCAGCTCGAGCAGGTCGCCGGCGTCGCTCACCACGCTGCGTTCGCGCCCGGTGCCGGGGACCGGCATCAGGTGGTGGTGCAGCACGAACACCTTGAGGTCGGCGGCCACGTTGAACCCCTCGCGGATCCAGTCGTAGCGCTCGCGGCCGATCTGGCCCTCGTTGATGTCGGGTTCGCTCGAGTCGACGGCCACCACGCGGACGCCGCCGATGTCCTGGATCCAGTGGCGGGGGCCGATGAGCTCCTCGAAGTGCAGGTAGCCGACGTTGCGCGCGTCGTGGTTGCCGGGGATCACGTGGACCGGCGGCCGGATGCGCGAGAAGTAG
>DATLUW010000518.1:0-2480 GCA_035577825.1 Actinomycetota bacterium
CTCGACGCCGTGGCCGACGCCGCGCGCCGGGCGTACGAGGCGTCGGAGCTCGACCTGCGGACCGGCCCGGCCCGGTGGCGGCTCCCCGCCACCGCCGGCCTGCGGGTTCCCCTGCACGCGATCGCGCGGTCGGCAACCGAGCTGATCACGTCACCCGACGCCACGGCCGTCCACCGCTGCCCGGGCGACGGCTGCGGGTGGCTGTTCATCGACCGGACGGGCCGGCGCCGGTGGTGCACGATGGCGATGTGCGGCAACCGCGCCAAGGCGCGCCGGTTCGCGGAGCGTCAGCGGGAGCGGGTCGCTACCCGCCGCACTGCACCGGGCAGATAATCACGGCGACGCTCTTGTCGACCCACCCGAACTGCACGGGCTCGTCCGACGTCTTCACCTGGTAGAAGCCGTTCTGGTCGTGCCCGATCTGGAACACCCGGGCGCCTTTCTTCAGCTTGGTCACGACCTGCGAGCCGGCGTCGGGGTCCGCGAGCAGGTTCGTGGCCTTGGTGATCGTGGCCGTCCCGATGACGGGCGCATTCGACGGGTCGATGCTCTTCGAGGCCGATGGGGTGGGCTTCGTCGTGAAGGTGATGTCGTTGGAGCCGCTCGAGGTCGTGAACGCCGCGACCCCGACCACGATGACCACGATGAGGCCGATGCTGACGAACCCGGAGAGCGCCCCTTTGCGCCGCTTCGACGAGGTCTCCTTCTTCTCGGTGCGCTGCTGCTCGTCGTAGAGGTCGGCCGCGTCGCCGAGGTCGGCCACGCCCATGAGCGTGCCCACGCCGGCCCCCTCGAGGCTGCCGACGTCCTTCGCCCAGGACGCCACCGTGGGCTTCTGCAGCGCCTCGCGGGCCCGGGTCCGGAGCTCCTCGTCGCCCTTCGTGTCGATCAGGCCGCGGAGGAGCTTCGCGCGCGTGTGCCAGGCGGCCTTCGAGAACACGTCCGGGCCGCCGGCGTCCTGGCTCTTTGCCGCGAGCGCCGCCCACGCGTCGAACTCCTCGTGCCACCGCACGTCGAGCTCACGGAACCGGGGCGTCTTCGACGACTCGGCGGCGAGGGTGAGGATGCGGTCCGTGTACATGATGCGGAGCGCGGCAGTCGCGCTCCACGTGGGGAACGGCCCGTCGACCTCGGCAGCGAGCTCGGCGAGGCCCTGTTCGTTGAGCTCGTAGCCCATGAACACGGGGTCCTCGGCCGGATGCATGCGCTGGATCACCCGGAACAGCCGGGTGTCCTCGGACACGCTCTTGTCCCCCTGGATCTCGGCGATGTCGCCGGCGAGCGCCGAGTCGTGCATGACGTCCCGGGCGTGCTCCTCCAGGCGGCCGTGCGACAGAGCGGCGACGGCCTCGGTCCAGTTCTCGGTGAGGCCCCCGGCGAGCGCGCCCGCGGAGTCGTACCCGGCCAGCTGCAGCGACGCGTCGCCGCGGCGTGCCGACACCTGGGTCGCCCCGTCCCCGGAGTCCGTCTGGTTGGCCTCGTCCCCGGAGTCCGTCTCGTTCGCCACGCCCGTTACCCCCTTCGCCGACAACCCCCTCGTCGCGGCCGCGACCGACGCGCGGAGGGAAGCACGTCACCATCGGTTTCGTCAACGACAGCGTAGCCCTTCGGGCGTCGTGGGGTGGGGTCGCCGTGCCTGCCATCGCGCTTGACCGCTCACCGAGCCTGCGGTTGGCTCCCGGTATGGGAACGACGTGGTCGGACCGGACCGGGCGGCCGGCGGGCGACGCCGGCGCTCCCTCCCCCGACTCCACGGGGGCCACCGGAGACTCCGGGCGGGAGGGCGAGGGCCGGGGCGGGCTCGCGCCGTGGCTGCTGGCCGCGCGCGAGGCCGGGCTGGTCGCGCTCCTCGGGCTCGCCCTGGCGACGGGGATCTCGCTGCTGTTCCTCCTCGGCGGGGCCATCCCGGGGTTCGGCCTGCCCAACGCGCTCCGGGGCGGGATCGTGCTCTTCCTGCTGTTCCACCACGTGGGCATGGACGCGACCATGACCCTCCGGCTGCCGCACGGCGCGGAGGCCTCGCTCGGGCTGCCGCCGGGGGCCGCGGTCGACGCGACGGTCGCGTTCGCGCTGCTGGGCGGGACGACGATCGTCCTGTGGCGGCTGGGGATCGCCGGCCGGATGGTGGCGGACCTCACCGGGGGCCGGCCCCGCAACCGTGCCCTGTCGGGCGCGCGGATCGGCGTGCCGTACGCCCTGATCACGTTCGTCCTGGGGTGGACGGTGTCGACGGTGGTCCGGTTCCCGCAGACGGCGCCGGCAGCCGTGCACCCGAGCCACATCGCGTCGCTCATGTGGCCGCTCGCGCTCGGGGCGGTCGCAGGGTTCGTCGGCGGCGTCCGCTCCGGCCCCGACGGGCCGTGGAGGTCGGACTGGTGGGAGGCCGAGGACTGGAGCCGCCGGTGGCGGGCCTCGTTCGCCGGCGGGCTGCGGATCCTGCTCGTCGGGATGGGCCTGGCGCTGGCCGGGTTCCTGGTCGT
>DATLUW010000519.1:0-3277 GCA_035577825.1 Actinomycetota bacterium
CGCGAGTACGGCCTGCCCGCCGTGACCGGGACCGCGTTCGGCACCAAGAACATCAAGACCGGCCAGCGCGTCCGGGTAGACGGCAACGCGGGCACCGTGACCATCATCGACTGAATCTGGAGTCCCCATGCTCACGGCCGAACAGAACGAGGAGCTGACCCAGGTCGCCGCGGGTACCCCCATGGGCGAACTGCTGAGGCGCTACTGGTACCCGGTCGCCTTCACCCGCGAGCTCGAGGAGTTCCCGGTCAGGCCCGCGCGGCTGCTCGGCGAGGACTTCGCCGTGTTCAAGACGCCGCGCGGCCGGTACGGGATGCTGCCGGAGGCCTGCCCACACCGGCGGGCCTCGCTGGCCTACGGCGTGGTGGAGGCCGACGGGCTGCGCTGCCCGTACCACGGCTGGCTGTTCGGCACCGACGGCACCTGCCTGGATCAGCCCGCCGAGCGGGAGGAGACCAACTTCCGCGACCGGGTCCGGGCGGTCGCCGGGCAGGTGCAGGAGCTCGGCGGCCTGATCTGGGCCTACATCGGGCCCTCCCCCGCGCCGGAGCTGCCGCGGTTCGACGTGTTCGTGATGGACGGGGTGCGGGACATCGGCTGGACCGACCTGCCCTGCAACTTCGTGCAGATCATGGAGAACGCCGTCGACCCGCACCACACCGAGTGGCTGCACGGCAGGTTCTTCGAGTTCATGGCGCGCCACCAGGGCTTCGACGCGCCGGCCTCGTTCGGCAAGAAGCACGTCAAGGTGGGCTTCGACGCGTTCGAGTGGGGGATCATCAAACGCCGGGTGGTCGAGGGCGCGTCCGAGGAGGACGACGACTGGAAGATCGGCCACCCGCTGGTGTTCCCCTACAACATGCGGGTCGGCGGGGCGAACATCGAGCAGATGCAGATCCGGGTGCCGGTCGACCGGACCACCACCCGGTTCATGCTCTACACGGTGCACGCGCCGGTCGGCGTGGAATACCCATCGCAGCCCTTGGTGCCGGATTACCAGATCCCGGTGTTCGACGAGAACGGGCGGCACCGGGTGGACTACGTCGAGGGCCAGGACATGATGGCGTGGGTCACCCAGGGCCCGATCACCGACCGGACCGTGGAGCACCTGGGGCGTTCGGACGTCGGCGTGACGATGCTGCGGCGGATGTTCAAGGAGCAGATGGCGCGGGTTTCCCGCGGCGAGGACCCGCTCGGGGTATACCGGGACTTCCGCGACCGGATCGACCTGCCGTGCGAGAAGAACAAGTTCGACGCGGGCGGGTCCTTCGCCATCCAGTTCATCGAGCGGGCCTCGTCCCGGTTCAGCCCGCAGGCCGACGCGCTGAAGAAGCTGCACATCAAGGCGCACGAGAACCGGAAGGCCGCGGCCGGGTGACCGCGGCTCGTTCCGGGGCCCGTCCCGATAACGGCGTCACGGCCGGCGGCGACGTCGGGCGGGGCTGGTTTCCCTTGGATGCCGAACGGCACCGGCGCGACGCACCCCGGTACTGCCCGGGGTGCGCGGCGGCCTTGTCGCTGACCGACGGCGGGGACGGCCTTGTTTGCGAGTACTGGGCCGGGCCGGACCGCGTGTTCGTCTGCTTCTGCGGCGCCTGCGGCTGGTCGGGCGACATCGTGCTGGCCGCCCGTGTCCTCGGCCACGAGGCCGCCGAGTAAGACCTGGTCAGAGCGTGCCGCTCGTATTGACGCTCTCGGTTCCGAGTACGTTCAGAAGAGCCAGGGCTTCGGCGCTACGGGATCCTTGCGGCGCGGTGTACAGCACGAGGTGCTGGTCGCGGTCGGTGAGCGTGAGGGAGTCGCAGTCGACGGTGACTTCCCCGACGACTGGGTGCCGGAACGTCTTGGTGAGCGTCGGCGCCGCCTGCACGTCATGCCGCTCCCAGAGCCGGGCGAAGTGAGGGCTGCCGTCTCGGAGTTCGTCGATGAGGCCGGTCACTGCGGGGTCCGTCGGGTACCGGGCGAGGGTGGCACGGAGTTCCAAGACGACGTGGTGCCGGAACTCGGCGGCGTCGGAGATTCCGTACAGCGGCGCGTCAGGTCGCGCCGGCCCGAGGAACGCCCGGCGGGCGAGGTTGCGGTCCTGGGGGGCGAGCCTGGCGAAGTCCTCCATGAGCGCGGCCGCGAGGTCATTCCACGCGAGCACCTCGAACGCCGCGGACGTCACGAACGCCGCGGTCTGCGGGAGCCGCTCGAGGAGCGCGAGGATGCTCGGGCGGACGTCGCGGCGGTGCAGCCCGGTCCGGGTCGGCGCGGTGCCCGCCAGGACGTGGAGGTGATCGGACTCCGCGTCGGTGAGCCGCAGCGCGCCCGCGATCCCGGCGAGTACTTCGCCCGACGGTCGCGGCGCCCGGCCCTGCTCGAGCCGGACGTAGTACTCGGTGGAGATGTGCGCGAGGACCGCGATCTCCTCGCGGCGGAGCCCCGGGGTTCTCCGCCGCGGTCCGGAGGGGAGGCCGACGTCCTCCGGCCGGAGTCGCTCGCGACGGCTGCGGAGGAACGCCCCGAGTTCTTGCTTGTCCATATCCCAAGTCTGCACGCTGCGCGGCCACGGACCCTGGTACCGCCTGTGCCTGGATCCGGATCCCGGGCTACCGCGACCCTATTGGCATGACGAACAACATCGACACCACCGGAATCGGCCTGCTCACCGGCAAGGTCATGTTCATCACGGGCGCCAGCCGCGGCATCGGGGCGGCGGCGGCCCGGCTCTTCGCACGGGAGGGCGCCGCGGTCGTGCTCGCCGCCCGCAGCGCCGACGCTCTCGACCGGGTCGCCGCGGAGGTCCGCGACGACGGCGGCGTCGCCGACGCCGTTGCCGTGGACCTTGCCGACCGTGCGAGCATCCTGGCCGCGGTCGACCGCGTCGAGGAGCTGCACGGCCGACTGGACGGCGCGTTCAACAACGGTGCGGCGATCCAGCATCCCGGCCCGCTCGACAGCACGAGCGACGAGGACCTCGACGAGCAGTTCGCGGTGAACTTCCGTGCGCACTGGACCGCCATGACGGCCGAGGCTGCGCTCATGCGGCGGAAGGGTGGCGGGGCGATCGTCAACACCTCGAGCATCGGAAGCCGCCGCGCGAACCCGGCCCTCCCCGCCTATGGCGCCATGAAACGCGCGCTCAACAGCATCACCGAGACCGCGGCGGTGACCTGGGCCCGTGATGGCATCCGGGTGAACGGCATCACACCGGGCGGCACCGCGACGGAGATGATCGACGCGTGGGAGGCGGCGACCCCCGGCGTCATCGAGCGCATCAACGCGTCCATTCCGC
>DATLUW010000520.1:0-13349 GCA_035577825.1 Actinomycetota bacterium
CACCGCCACGGCCACGAACAACGTGACAGGCCAGGTCTGCAACGCGGGCGCCACGCTGTAGGAAACCACCGACCACGAAGGCCTCCGGACGCACGGAGGCCTTCGTCGGTTTGGGCTGCCCAGGCGGCCGGCACCGGCCAGACGCAGCTCGGACTCGGGCTCGAGCGCGCAATCGCCCCTGGCCTGACGGACACGGCTGAGGTACCATCCGGCCCCTCATGGGCACCAAGGCCCGCGTGGGGGACCGGGCAGGGCGTGGGGGTCGTTCGCCGGCCACCTGCGCGTGGGCGGCACGCAGATGGCCGGTGCTCACCGTCGTCGGGCTGATGACGGCGATGCTGTCCACGGTGCCGACGCCGGCGACGGCCACCACCCTCCACGTCGACTGCGACGCCGGCGACAGCCTCCAGTCGGCGATCGGCAGCGCCGCGGCGAACTCCACGATCAGCGTCGCGGGAACGTGCTTCGGGAACTTCACGGTGGACCACCCGTTGACCATCCAGGGAGACCCGACCGCGACCCTGGACGGCGACGACGCCGGCATCGTCGTCAGGATCCTGGTGACGCCGGCGCCAGGCGTCCGGCTCTCCCACCTCCTCGTGACCGGCGGGTGGGCGTGCCAGGGCGGCGGTGTCAACGTCTCCGACAACGGTTCAGTCACGCTCGACCACGTCACGGTGAAGGGGAACGTCGCCGACGGCACCTGCGCAACCGGAGGTGGTCAGGCGCTCGGCGGCGGCATCCGCGGGGGCGAGGGCGCGGATCTGACCCTGATCGACTCCGCGCTGGTCGACAACATCGCCCACGCGACCGGGAACGGGTCGTTCGCGTACGGCGGAGGCATGAAGGCGGAGGGCCCGTTGACCCTCATTCGAACGGTCGTGCGAGGGAACCGCGCAGTCGCGGTCTCGAGCGGCGGCGCGTGCGAGGCACGGGGCGGCGGGATCTATCTGAATGGCTTCGAGGCCGTGCTCCGTTCCTCATCGATCGAGGGAAACCGGGCGTTCGCGGGGCCAGGAACGGCAACGGCGGTGGGAGGAGGCATCGCGACAGAGAACGACATGACCTTGAACCGCACCACGATCGTCGACAACGTCGCCAGCGCCTCGGGCACGACGGCGACCGCCCGGGGAGGCGGGTTCGGACAGAGGAGCAATGCCGACACGACCTTCATCAGCTCCCACATCGACGCGAATACCGCGGTGGCGTCGGGGGCGGCCTTTGCATCCGCCTCCGGCGGTGGCGTCTACCAGCTCGCCAAGCCGCTCTCGCTGTCCAAGGTCACCGTCGACGGGAACCTGGCCAGTGCCGGGTCGGCCCAGGGGGCGTCGGCAACCGGCGGCGGAGTGGCGGCTGGAGGCGCCCTGTCGGCCACCGCCTCGACGGTCAGCAGGAACGCCGTCCAGTCCAGCGCGCACTCCGCTCAGATCGCGGAGGCCTTCGGCGGTGGGTTGGACCTGGGAGGCGCGGACGCCAGCACGATCCAGAACTCGACCGTGGCGAGCAACTCGATCCACGCCGATTCGTTCCAGGGATCCGTGGACGCGGGCGGCGGGGGGATTCTCGCCGGGGGCGGTTCGCTGCTGGTCAAGGCGTCGACGGTCGCCCGGAACGCGGCCGGGGGGGCCGCCGCCAATGTCGGCGTCGACGGCGGCGGAATCCGACAGCAGGGCGGCCCGGTGACGCTGACCGACACCATCCTCACCCTGAACACCGCTCCCCCACCTGGGAGCGGGCCCAACTGCGCCGGCAGCGTCTCGTCCGGAGGTCACGATCTCCTGGGTTCGTTGAGCGGGTGCACGTTCGCCAACACGCCGACCGATCAGCTGAACGTGTCCTCGCCCGGGCTGAAGGCGCTGGCCTCGAACGGTGGACCGACACAGACCATCGCACTCCTCAAGACGAGCCCGGCCGTCGACAAGATCCCGGCTGCGGCCTGCCCATTCACCGTGGACCAGCGCGGCGTGCTTCGACCACAGCCCCGAAACGGTCGCTGCGACGTCGGGGCCTACGAGCTCAAAGTCTGACCGGACCGAACGGGGCGGCATCGTGGCCGGGGCTCGTGTGTTCGATCCGCACGATCGACCGGCAATTCCCATTTCTCCGGTCGGGGCGGACAATCCTTCGCCGTCTCGCTCGAAGGAGGAGGTCCCAATGAGAATCTCGAGGACGAACGGCGTCCTGGCGCTCACCGCCGTGCTCGTCGTGGTCTGGTCCGCGGCAGCCTCGGCGAACAACGGCAACCCGCTGATCGTCGGCCACGCGACGACGGCCACCGCGCAGACCACTCTCAGCACGACCCAGTCGTCGAAGCCCGGACTCGTCGTCACCCTGGCCGGCTCGAGCAAGGGCGCGGGGGTCAAGGGCAACGCGACCGGAGCGGGGAACGGCGTCCAGGGTGCCTCGGTGAGCGGGATCGGCGTGGTGGCGACGACCAAGTCGGGCGCCAAGGCAGCCCTCTCCGCGAAGAACACCGGAGGTGGGCCGGCCGCGAGCTTCCGGGTCCCGGGCGGGGTCGCGCCGTTCACGGTGAGCTCGAGCGCGGAGGTGACCAACCTCAACGCCGGCCTCGTGGACGGCGCGTCGATCGTGTCGAACCGCGTCATCGAAGATTCCGCGAGGGGCGACGTCATCCTCCAGATCCCCGGATTCGGTGACGTGGAGGTCGATGCGTGCGACGGCTCGAACGCCAGCTTCTCGTGGAAGGCCGGCACGGCGGCCTACGTCACCTGGTTCGACATCCCGAACCCCGGCGAGGGTCTGGTGCAGGCGGTTGCCACCCAGGTCTCGACGGGATCCGAGCACCACCACTTCGTGACGGCCCAGCTCGCCCGCGACACGGGCGCGGCGACGAGCATCGTCTCGCTGACGGTGACGGCGAGCGCGGTGGACTGCACGTTCGCCGCCCAGGCCGTGGTGCAGCCCGGATAGCCCGTCGACGGTTCGAGCCCGCGATCTCCGGGGTCGACCGAGCCTCGCCGCTTGCGTCGATGCAGGAGGAACGCGCACATTCTCCGCAATGGGTGCCCGCCGGCACGAGAGGAGGTTGCCGTGCGCAGCCGAGGAACCCGGGGGATCATGGCCCTCACCGCAGTGCTCGTCCTGTTCTGGAGCAACGTGGCCCTCGCGGGAAACGGCGACCCGCTCACAGCGGGCGCCGACACCACCGCCACCAGGCAGACGAGCCTCACCACCACCCAGAGCTCGGGCTCGGGGCTGTTCGTCACGCTGGACGGAACGAGCACTGGTTCAGCGATTCGTGGGCGCACCGGCGGGGCCGGCAACGGCGTGCTGGGGGCGTCGGCAGCCGGATCCGGCGTGAGGGCCACGACCGGCAGCGGCTCACAGGCCGCGCTCGCGGCACAGAACACGGGCGGCGGCCCGGCGGCCTCGTTCACGGTCACGAACGGCCCGCCCTTCACCGTCAGCTCGTCGGCCGTGGTGACCGACCTGAACGCCGACCGCGTCGACGGCAAGAATGCGAACTTCTTCCTTCCGGCGACGGGGAAGGCCGCCGACGCGGACAAGCTCGACGGGCATGACTCGAGTGACTTCCTCCCGAACAGCGTTCCCCTCTCCATCACGGGCGCGACGTCGAGCGACGCCGTCATCGCCGGAACGAACACCGGCTCCGCGAACGGCGTGCAGGGCATCAGCGACGGCGACGGCTCGAGCGGCGTCTACGGCCAGAACAACGGAGCGGGGTTCGGCGTCGCCGGCCGGGCAAACGCGCCGGGCGGCGTCGGTGTGTACGCCGAGTCGACCGGCGGAGGTCCCGGCCTCCGGATCCACACCAACGGCGCCCCGCCGATGCAGGTCGATTCGTCGGCGAAGGTGGACAACCTCAATGCGGACAAGGTCGACGGCGCTTCGATCCTTTCGAACCGGATCATCAGCACGACGCAGAACGCCCACATCCTTCAGCTGCCCGGCTTCGGCGACTTCAACGTGGTGAGCTGCGACCACACCAACGCGGTCTTCCAGTGGTCGTCCGGCGGGCCGGTCGCGTACGTCTTCTGGTGGGACGAGTTCAACACTTCCGACAGCTTCGAGTGCGTCGCCAACATCGTCACCTCGAACGCGCGTCCCCACCACTTCGTCACCGTGCAGCTCGCACGGGACGTCGGCGCGAACACGAGCATGGCGACGGTGACGGTCACCACGCGCGCGGTCGACTGCGTGTTCGCAGCCCAGGCGATCGTGCAGCCCGGGTAGACAGAGAGCGGCGTCACGCCCATCCCGAAAGAGCGAACGGGCCCCGGCGCGAAGCGCCGGGGCCCGTTCGTGGGCGCCTGGGGGTTGGTCAGGCGGCGGGCACGGGTTCGAGCTTGGGTTCGGATTCGGGCTCGAGGGCCCAGTCGAGGACCTGGTCGATGCGGTCCGCAATGTGGAACTCGATCTCTTGGCGCACCTGCTCGGGGACATCGTCGAGGTCGCCCTCGTTGCGCTTGGGGAGGATGACCTCCTTGAGGCCTGCGCGGTGGGCGGCCAGGACCTTCTGCTTCAGGCCGCCGATCGGCATGACCTTGCCCTGCAGGGTGACCTCGCCCGTCATGCCCACGGTGGGCTTGACCGTGCGGCCGGTCAGGAGGCTCGCCAGCGCGGTGGTCATGGTGACGCCGGCCGACGGGCCGTCCTTCGGAACCGCGCCGGCGGGGACGTGGACGTGGAACCGGCCCTTGAGGTCGGCCGGGTCGATGCCCAGCTCCCTGGCGTGCGAGCGGACGTAGCTGAGCGCGATCTGCGCGGACTCCTTCATCACGTCGCCCAGCTGGCCGGTGAGGGTCAGGCCCTCGGCGCCCTCGGGGCTCTCCATGCGGGTCGCCTCGATGAACAGGACGTCGCCGCCCACGCCGGTCACGGCGAGGCCGGTCGCGACGCCGGGGACGGAGGTGCGTTCGGCCGCCTCGAACCAGAACTTCTGCCGGCCGAGGTGCTCGCGGACGTCACCCGCGTCGACGACGATCGGGGTCTCCACACTGCTTGATGCGACCTTCGTCGCCACCTTGCGCAGGAGCTTGCCGATCTCGCGTTCGAGGTTCCGGACGCCCGCTTCGCGGGTGTAGTCGCCGACGATCACCCGCAGGGCGTCGTCGGTCACGGTGACCTCATCGGCGGAGAGGCCGTTCCTGCTGAGCTGGCGCTCGAGCAGGTGGTCGCGCGCGATGGCGACCTTCTCCTCCTCGGTGTAGCCGTCGAGCCGGATGATCTCCATGCGGTCGAGCAGCGGCCCGGGGATCGTCTCGAAGACGTTCCCGGTGGCCACGAACAGGACCTCGGAGAGGTCGAGGTCGACGTCGAGGTAGTGGTCGCGGAACGTGTGGTTCTGCGCCGGGTCCAGGACCTCGAGCAACGCTGAGGACGGGTCGCCCCGCCAGTCGGCGCCAACCTTGTCGATCTCGTCGAGCATCATCACCGGGTTCTTCGTGCCGGCGTCCTTGAGGGCGCGGACGATGCGGCCCGGCATGGCGCCGACGTAGGTCCGCCGGTGCCCGCGGATCTCGGCCTCGTCGTGGATCCCGCCGAGCGCGACCCGAACGAACTTGCGGCCAAGGGCGCGGGCCACGGATTCGCCGAGGCTCGTCTTCCCGACCCCCGGAGGGCCGATCAGCGTGAGGATCGCGCCGGAACCGCGGCCCGACTCGGACTCGGCCATGCCGCGCTCCTTGCGCAGCTTCCGGACAGCGAGGTACTCGACGATGCGGTCCTTCACGTCCTCGAGGCCGGTGTGGTCCTCGTCGAGGATGCGCCGGGCCTCGTCGATGTCGAGGTTGTCCTCGGTCCGGACGTCCCACGGAACGTCGAGGAGCCAGTCCAGGTAGGTCCGGATCCAGCCCTGCTCGGGCGACTGCTCGGACATGCGCTCGAGCCGGCCGAGCTCGCGTTCGGCCTGCTTGCGGACGTCCTCGGGCATGTTCGCCTCTTCGATCCGCTTGCGGTAGTCCTCGACGAGGTTCTCCTCGTCCTCGCCGAGCTCCTTGCGGATGGCGTCCATCTGCTGGCGCAGGATGAACTCCCGCTGGCGCTTGTCGAGGCCGTCCTGGACCTCCTCGCGGATCTTGTCCTTGACGGTGACCTCGGCGAGGGTGTCCTTGGCCCAGTTCAGGACCTTCTCGAGCCTGGTCTCGACGTCGAGCGCCTCGAGCACCTCGATCTTCTGGTCCAGGCTGAGGTCGGGCGAGTACCCGGCCATGTCGGCGAGCGCGCCGGGATCGTTGATGCCGCGGAGCACCTCGGCGACCTGCGGAACGCCCCTGGCCTCGACGATGTTCTCGACGGTGCCGCGGTACTCGCGGGCGAGCTCCTTCGCGTGCGGCGTGTCGGTGTTGGTCTCGGGCGCGGTCTCGACCTGCACCCAGGTGGCGTCGCCGGTGCCGGCCACGCCGGTGCCGACGATCGCGCGGTCCAGACCGCGGATGACCAGGGCCTCCATGCCGTTCTGGAGGCGCCCGGAGTCCTCGATCTTGGCCACGGTCCCGACGGCCGCGTACCGGTTCTCCGTGCGCGGCACGAGCACGAGCATGTCGCCCTGCTCGCGAGCCGCGGTGGCGGCAGCCTTGGCCTCCGCCGTCTCGAGCATGAGTGTGATGACCATCCCCGGCAGCACGACCCCAGAGGTCAGCGGCAGGAGCGGCAGAATCTGTGTGTCCAGCTGTTCAGGCACGATGTTGTCTCCTGTTGATGCGCTGGACGTTGCAACCACCGTTCCTGCGGCCCTATTCCGAACCTGAGCCTGCACCACTCAAGTTTCTACTGACGCCGAGACTTCGGCTCGGTTGGAAGGGACCGCGTTCGTGTCTTGGAGAGAGAAGCTCGGGCGCGGAGTGTCAGGAACCGCGCGCCGCGCGCTCGTGAACGGCGCCGCGGCCGCCGTCTCCATGCGGGACGGCAAGCCGTTCTCGGTCGCGGCCATCACGATCAGGAACGGAAGATCGTCGAGATGGACTTCCTCGTCGACCCCGAACGGATCGCGCGCTTCGACCTGACCGTGCTCGGCGGATAGCCGCAACGTGCGTCGACCGGCAAAGATGGGTTGAACGCCTCATGTTCCGCCCCGGCCGCCCTCCTACGCTCGGCACATCCGAGTGGAAGGAGGGAGCAGATGCCGAAGATCTCGAAGGAGAGCACCGAAGGCATCGACATGGGCCCGATGGGGACCGACTGGCGGGGCGACCTGGACGGGTACACCGGCGAAATCGTCAGGACGAACGCCGCCGCGGACCTGACCGAGCTCCTGCGGGGCCTGCCGGGCGACGTGTGCCCGTCGCCGCACTGGGGGTACGTGTTCGCGGGGCGGATGTGGTTCCGGCACGCCGATCGCCTCGAGGAGTTCGGCCCCGGCGACGCCTACTACGTCGAGCCCGGACACACCTCGGGCGCCGACGGCGGCAGCGAGTTCCTCATCTTCAGCCCGACCGAGGTGATCGCCGAGGTCGAGGCGCACATGATGCGCCGGGCGCAGGAAGGCGCGCCGATCGGCGTCTGACCCACCAAGAAGCGACCTACGACGACGCGGGCTCCTCCTCCGGGAGGAGCCCGTGCTTCATGGCGAACAGGCCGGCCGCTGCCCGGCTCGACGCCCCGATCTTCGAGTAGATGTGCTCGACGTGGTTCGCCACCGTCTTCGGCGAGATGAACAGGATCCCGGCGATGTCCTTGTTCGTCAGTCCCCGCGCCGCGAGTCGCAGCACCTCCACCTCCCGCGCCGTCAGTCCGGCCGGACCCTCGCGCCGGCGCGGCACCTGGTGCCCCGCGGCGGCGAGCACCGCCCGCACGGCCTCGTCGTCCATCCGTCCCGCGGGAACCTCCGCGCGCAACGACGCCGCGGCTTCGTCGGCGGGCAGCGGCGGACGGTGCGGGCGCGGCTCCCGCATCGCCTGGTAGGCGTCCGCGGCCGCGAGCAGCCGGGCTGGCCGCGAGATGGACGCGCCCGACAGCCCGCGCGGATAGCCCGATCCGTCGAGGCGCTCGCGAAGCTGCACGGCGATCGAGCCGAGCTGCGACAGCCCGGTGGCCTGGTGGAGCATCCGCTCGGTGAGGTAGGGATGCGTCCGGACCCGCTCCCACTCCCCCGGCCCGAGCGGCCCCGGCTTGTCCCAGATCGTGTTCGACACGCCGAGGCGCCCAAACCCGCTCACGAGCGCGGCACGCCGGACCATGCGCACCTCGTCTCCGGACAACCCCAGCTCAGCCGCGGCGGCTCCGGCGAGGTTCGCGACCGCCTGGGCGTGCCCGAGGAAGTACGGCGACTTGAGATCGACGAAGTTCGCGACGGCCGCGAGGGCCGAGTCGATCTCGTCACCGACGAGGGTCACCGCGAGCGCCGGCTCGGCATCGATGACGGAGTCCCATGTCCGGGTCCCGTCGAGATCCGCCAGCAGCAGCTCGGCGTCGGCGTCCACCACTGATGCGAGCCGGGGGTCGAACTGCCCGCCACCCCGCTTGCGCACGAGCGTCCGAACCCCGTCCACGCCGCCGACGCGGTACGCCACCTCGACGAACTCCGCCATCGGAGCGATCCGCGCGGCGATCGGGATCTCATCCCCCCGGAGCGCGCCGGGCCAGCCCTTCCCGTCCCACTGCTCGTACGAGGAGCCGACCGCCGCCGAGACGGAGTCCGGCAGGCCGAGCTCCTCCGCGAGCGAACGCGACATCTGGGCGTGGTGTTCGATCATCCCGTCCACGTCCCGGTGCCCGGAGACGGCGAACTCGATTCCGATCCGGAACCGCTGGAGCAGCGGATGGCCGGCGCCGATCGAGCGAATCCCCGTCACGGCCGCGCGAATGCCCCGCAGCGGCACGTCGTACTTCGTCGACCTCATCGCGATGTCGTCGCCGAACCACCTGGCCTGCTCGTGCGCGTCCGTGTGGCAGCCGACGTTGATCAGCAGCGCGGTGTAGTAGACCGTCGCCCGCTCGTCCTCGTCGAGGCCGACCCGCTCGGCGATCCGCAACGCGATCAGGCATTGCCGCAGGACGTGCTCCATGGGCTGTCCGAACCCGAGGTCGATCCCGAGCGAGAGCGCGCTCGCGATCTCGGCGAGCCGCACCCGATCCCGCGCGGCCACGGCCGCGACCGGTCGTCCCGAGGCATCCGACATCATCGGGTGGAAGCGTAGCCCTCGCGCCCGGACACGCTCCAGATCCCCGAGGCAGGCCCCGGCGACGACACGATCGAGGCTGATGAATGCCAGCGGTCGACGCTCGCGTTCGCTCCGGGTACGTCCCCGCGCACAGCAGCGTCATCGCCGCGCCTCGCGCCCCGCCGAGCACCGCCGCCCGCTCCAGGAACCGCGCCCACCGCGGCTCCTCCCACATCAGGTCGAGGTTCGACCAGATCCCCGGCACGCGCCCTCGCGTTGACCTTTTTGGCGTGCAGCCGATACCTTCCCGCCCACCTGAAGGAAGGGGTGCGGCCGCTTGTCCCATTCGACCGGCGGAACGGATCGCCCCCATGGGGGCTCCGACGAGGAGGTCGTGCCGCCAGCGCCCGGAAACGCGAGCCCACCGATCCCGCCCGCCCCGCCCGCACCTCACGGCGCGCCTCACGCCGCTCCCGAACCACCGCCGCCGCCCGTGGACGTCACTTCGTCCGAGGATTCCGACGACGACGACGACGATCTTGCGGCTGCCCTTGGAGCCGGCACCGGAGGCGGCGTCGGGGCAACGATCGGTCGGGGGGCCGGGACGACTGGCGGGGCCTCCGCGCCGGCGGGTCATCCCGCTGGACCCACCGCCCCGACGTCGTCCGGCGCATCCGGACCGACCGCGCCGGGGGGTACGCCCGGTCCCGGACCGACTGCGCCCGCCGCGGGTCCAGCGGGTGGCCCCACCGCCCCGGGGAGCACGCCCGGTCCCGGACCGACTGCGCCCGCCGCGGGTCCTGCGGGTGGCCCCACCGCCCCGGAGGCTCCAGGTGGAACCGGACCGACTGCGCCCGGTCACGGGCTGGGGAAGCGGTTCGGCCGGGCGCCCGGACGGTCGACCCTGCGCACGAGTCGGCTGACGCGGCTTCTGGTGATCGGGGGGGCTGCCGTCGTCGTCGGCGGCGGAGCGGCGGTCGTGATCCTCGCCACCTCGTCGAACGGCGGCACCACGGCGACCGCCACGACGCCTGCGAGGGCGACGGCTCCCGCCACGAGCGCGCCGGGCCGCGGTCCCGGGGGAACCCCGGCCGGCCCGACAGGCACAACCGGGGGCGCGACCCCTCACGGCACGGGGTCGCCGCACGCGACCCCTCCGGGGACGACCCTTCCGGGCCGGATCGTCTTCTCGTGCGCCCCGAAGGGCCTGTCGATCTGCGAGATGAACCCCGACGGCACGCATGTCCGGGTGCTGGTGCGCGGAGGCGGCAGAGGCGAGGTGTGCTGCGGCCATCCGGTGCTGTCACCGGACGGAACCGAGCTCGCGTACGAAGGCCCCGAGGGCACGCTCGTCATCACCTCTGCCGACGGGAAGCACGACTTCTCCCCGCCCGACCAGTTCCCCGGGTTCGGCTTCTCGCCGGCCTGGTCGCCACGGGGAGACGAGCTCGCCTTCATCTCCGGGGATGGCTCGATCCGGCTCGTCGACTCGGACGGGACCGGCGTCCGCACCGTGTTCCGGTCACCCAACGTCGGCACCGGGGGCGTGGCCTGGTCACCGGACGGAACCGAGCTCGCATTCACTACCCGGCCACGGGGGAACCCGATCCCGTCGGGGGACATCGACGTCGTGGCGACGACCGGCGGGCCAACCCACACACTGGTCACCGGGGTCCTCGACGGCGCGGCCGGTCTCTCCTGGGCTCCCGGTCCCGATCTCCTCTTCACCTCCATGCACGAGGCGACCATCCGGGAAGCAGGCCGAACCCGAGGCGGCCGTCCAGTGGGCGGCCTCCACGGGCACGGATCGGACGTGTCGCCTTCATGGGGCCCCGACGGCGTGCACTTCTCGTTCGTGCGAGCCGGCAGGGTCGTCATCGCGACCGTGGCCGACGGAGTCCGAACCACCATCGGCCCGGCGGATGTCACATATGCGCAGTGGAGTGGGCCACGGTGAAGGCGGCACGCCGGCAGCCGTCTCCCTGCGGGACGGCAAGCCGTTCTCGGTCGCGGCCATCACGATCAGGAACGGGAAGATCGTCGAGATGGACTTCCTTGTCGACCCCGAACGCATCGCCCGGCTCGACCTCACCGTGCTCGGCGAGTAGCGGCGCAACGAAAGCCCGAACGTCGGATCGGTACCCGTCGGGTGCGAGATCGGCGCCCCCGAGCCAATCGCTCGGCACCCGTGCCCGGCCTACACTCCGTCCATGCCGAGACGGGGCGGCCGGTGACATGGACGGAGCGCTCGAGCGAGGCAGGGAGTCGTTCGCTCGGAAAGCATGGGGATCGGCCTTCGCCGAGCTCTCGGCGGCCGACGCCGACGGGCCGCTGCAACCCGAGGATCTCGACATGCTCGCGACGTCTGCGGCGCTGATCGGCAAGGACGACGAGGCCGAGCACCACGGGACCCGCGCCCATCACGAGTACCTCCGGAGCGGCGATCGTCCCCGCGCGGCGAGGGCGGCCTTCTGGCTCGGGATGCGGTTGTTCAATCAGGGAGAACCGGCGAAGGCCGGCGGCTGGATGGCCCGGGCCAAACGCGTCCTCGACGAGACCAACGGCGAGTGCGTCGAGCAGGGCTACCTGTTGATCCCGATGGCGCTCCAGCTCGGCGAAGGGGGTGATCATCGGACCGCGATCGACCTGTTCGAACAGGCCGGCGACATCGGCGAGCGGTTCGGCGATCCCGACCTGATGACGATGGCCCGGCTGGGGCAGGGCGACGCGCTCGTGCGGCTCGGGGAGACCGCCCGCGGGATTCCCTGGTTGGACGAGGCGATGATCGCCGTGACCTCGGAGGAGACGTCGCCGATCGTCACCGGGATGGTCTACTGCGCCGTCGTCGACACCTGCCTGTTGATCTTCGACCTGCGCCGCGCCCGCGAGTGGACGATGGCGCTGACCCGGTGGCAGGATGCCCAGCCCGATCTCGTTCCCTTCCGCGGCCAGTGCCTCGTCGACCGGGCCCGGCTGTTCGAGCTCCAGGGCTCCTGGTCGGAGGCGATGGGCGAGGCCCGGCGGGCGTGCGACATGGCCTCGCTCCCGGTGAACTTCCAGATCGCCGGGTCGGCCTTCTACCAGCTGGCCGACCTGTACCGACTCCTCGGCAAGCTCGATCGGGCGGAGGACGCCTATCGGGAGGCGGCCGAGCGGGGACGGTCGCCCCAACCGGGGCTGGCGTTGCTGCGACTCGCCCAACGACGTCCGGACGATGCGAAGGCGGCCCTCCGGCGCGAGCTGGACGAAACGCGCGACGAGCTGGCCCGAGCGGCCCTGCTGCCCGCGTTCGTCGAGGTCATGCTGGCCGCCGGCGACGTTGATGCGGCCCGGGCGGGGGCGGAGGAGCTTTCGACCATCGCCCGCGAGCTGGGCACCCCCTATCTCCACGGCATCGCCGGTCACGCGGCCGGCGCAGTGCTCACAGCCGGCGGGGATCCGCAAGGCGCCCTCGCTCCCCTCCGCACGGCGATGACCATCTGGCGCGAGATCGACGCTCCCTATCTGGCAGCGAGGTCGAGGGTGCAGATCGGGCTGGCCTGCCGGGCGCTCGGCGACGCCGATTCGGCTCGGATGGAGCTGGACGCGGCCGTTCGGACGTTCCGGGGACTCGGCGCCAGGATCGACGCGGAGGCTGCCGCTGCGGCTGCGGATCACGAAGCCGTTCGCAAGGGTACACACGGGGTGCGGCTGACTGCCCGCGAGATCGAGGTGCTGCGTCTGGTGGCGACCGGAAAGTCGAACCGGGCCATCGCCGCCGAGCTGGTCATCAGCGAGAAGACCGCGGCCCGCCACGTGAGCAACATCTTCGTGAAGCTGGGGCTGTCCTCGCGTTCAGCGGCGACCGCGTACGCCTACGAGCACGGGCTGGTCGAGTCGCGTACATAGAACCACCCACGCTGGTCGCGCCCTCCGATTTGGTTGGTTTCCCCGATGCGCCCGGACATCTGCCGGACCTACGTTCCACCGCGCTGGAAATTCGTGGCGAGAGGAGGAGCGCGATGGACGCCAACGGCGGACCGGAACGGTTGGAGACGGTGATCATCGGCGGGGGCCAGGCCGGCCTCTCCACGGGATACCACCTGCGCAAGCGGGGACTGCCGTTCGTGATCCTCGATGCGAACGAACGGATCGGGGACGCCTGGCGCAGGCGCTGGGACTCGCTGCGCCTGTTCACGCCGAGGCGGTACGACGGCCTGCACGGGATGCCCTTCCCGGGACGCGGGCACCGGATGCCGACCAAGGACCAGATGGCCGAGTACCTCG
>DATLUW010000521.1:0-3829 GCA_035577825.1 Actinomycetota bacterium
GGGTACCTGCGGAAGGCGTTCCAGATGGCGCTCGGGCAGCAGATCCAGGCGCCGTACCACGTGCTCCGCTGCGCCGACGGCACGCTCGCCGGATGCCGGGCCGCGCTGCTCTCCTCGCTCCAGGCCACGATCGATGGGCTCGGCGGCGACCCCTCGCAGTGGACCGACGACCCGGCGGACGACGCGATCAACTACAAGGCCGTCGGCCTGGTGAGCGTGCCCGACAGCCCCTGGCAGAACCGCCCGACGTTCCAGCAGGTCGTCGAGGTCACCGCCCACCGGCCGCGATAACGCCGCGCCCCGCCGGGTTCGCCGGCCGCACGTTCGCCGAAGTCGCCCGGTCAGCCCTCCGCACGGAGTGGATTTGACGGTTCCGGCCGAACGGGCGAAGGCTGTGGGAACGCCCCCGACTGGCCCGTGGCGTCCGCCTCGGGAGGAAGGAGCAGTTCATGCGCAGATCCCTGCACGTCGGCGTGATCGTCGCGATCGTCGCCGCCATGGCCGTCACGGCGCTGTCCCAGGCGTCGGGCACGACCCGAACCACGCCCCGATGGGTGCGTCACGTCCGGAACTACCCGGGCGGGATCGACAACACCGTCCGCGTCACGCTCCGCAAGGGGGTCATCGAGGCCAGGTCCAGGACGCACCGCACCGGCCCGGCCGGCTTCGCGGGGTCGGCACTCGACGGGGGGAACATCCAGGTCAACGCCGACTCAAGCCCGCCGCTCCCCCAGAACGAGGAGCAGGTCGCGTACAGCACGGACGATCCATCGACCGCCGTCGTGGCGACGAACGACTACGTGGACGGCGGCCTGTTCATCGGGACCACGCACGACGGCGGGAACACGTGGCGCAGCTGGTTCGAGGCCTCGCGGTTCGCCGCGACGGGGGACTTCTGCTCCGGCGGCGACCCCTCGGTCGTGTACAGCGCGCGCGACCACGCCTTCTACGCGTCGCAGCTGTGCTTCTTCCGGGTGCACCCGGAGTCCTCGGTCGAGGTCATCGAGTCGACGGACGGCGGCAACACGTGGACGCCCGCGCGGTACAGCTCGCAGGTCATCTCGAACGCGAACCCCGACGGTTCGATCGACGACTCCGTCTTCTACGACAAGGAGCAGATGGCCATCGACAACAACCCGGCGAGCCCGTTCTACGGCCGCCTGTACGTCACGTACACGAAGTTCCACATGGAGCCGAACGGCTTCAGCGACTACTGCCCGATCCAGGTCTCGTGGACCAACCTGATCGATCCGAACGCAGACGGCGACCTCCGCGACGCCTCCTGGGGTCACAGCGCCGTGATGCCGGACAACCCCGGGGACAACGGCGTCAGCCTGTCGTCCAACCAGGGCTCGCAGCCGGTGGTCGATGACCAGGGTGGGCTCGACATCTCCTTCATGCAGGAGGACTGCAACACCTCGCTCGACCGCAAGATCCTGTTCAACCGGTCGACCGACGGTGGGAGCACCTTCCACGGCGTCGTCCAGGTCAACAAGAACGGGCAGTGGAAGGACAACCCGAACAAGTCCGACCTCCTGCCGGACAAGAACGCGCGCTTCCCCTCCTCGACGTCGGCGCCGCTCGTGTTCAACCCGGTGACGCACGCGCTCGAGTTCGTGACCCAGAACTACGTCAACGCGAACGGCAAGGTCACCGGGACGTCGACCGGGCAGGACATCTCGTTCACGCAGTCGCTGGACTACGGCACGACCTGGTCGAAGATGCGGTTCGTGAGCGTGAACGGCGACGGGTCGCCGGCGGCCGAGGACCAGGCGCTGCCGTGGATGGCGGTCGACGGCGACGGCGCGACGCACGTGATCTGGCTCGACAACCGGAACGACCCGAACAACGTCCTGTTCGAGACGTTCCGCGTCGTGACGGGCGACGTCACGGACTTCACGGCGAACGAGGACATCAGCACGGCGTCGTGGGACCCCAACGCGTCGTTCTTCGGGTCGGGGGCGTTCGTCGGGGACTACAACGGAATCGCAGCCGCCGGCAGCGGTGGGGGCGTCCTCGAGTACCCGATGTGGGTCGACGGGCGCAACACGCTGCCGTCGCCGCACGGCCAGACGGACATCTTCACCGTCCCGAACGAGTGATCGATGGAGGTGCGGGGCGGCCCTTGACGGCCGCCCCGCCCGCCTGCCGGCGAACGGCGTTCAGCAGACCTGGTTCAGGAACGGGTTCGGGTCGATGGCGTCCAGAACCCGGGTGAAGCCGAACGGCGAGCGGTGGAGGTTCGCCGGAACGACCCACGGGTGCCATTCGAAGTGGTCGTGGGGTCCGGACGCGTCGCCGGTCTCGCCGACGTAGCCGATCACCGTTCCCGCCTTCACGGCGCCGAGCGTTCCGTAGCGGGTCATGTGCCCGTTGCGCACGTAGCCCTTCGCGCCGACCACCGTGACGTACTTGCCGCCGAACCAGCCGTCGTCGTGCGCGACCGCGAACCCGTCGAACGGCGCCACGATCGGGATGCCGATGTTCGCGTGCATGTCGTTGCCCCAGTGCGGGTGGTAGCCGCCGACCGTCCGGCGTTCGCCGAAGTCGTCCTGGTAGTTGTTCGGGCCCTGGACGGGGCACAGCCCGAGCGGCGAGGTGGTGACCTTGTTGTCGCCCCCGGGACGCGGGTACGAATCGAACCGCCCCGTGGCCTGCACGCGCGCCCACGCGGCCTTCGGCGTCCCGTACTCGAGCCAGATCCACCGGAGCGCGGCCATGATCTGCTGCTGCGTGGCGGTGTTTCCCGGATCGTGCGGACAGGCGTCCCAGCCGCTCACGAAGCAGTCGGCCGAGAGGTGGTAGCCCGTTCGGTCGTGGATCATCCATGGCCCCGCGATGGTCTGCATCTCCTCGACGGTCATCGCGAAGATGCCGTGCCAGACGTGGAGCGGCCCGCCCTTCGCCTGGAAGTCCGTGCGGAAGCCGGTCGCCTGCCAGCAGGCGATCTTCGCGAGGTAGGGGGTGTCGGCCCACCACTTCGGGATGCCCTTCGCCGTCGTGATCGAACGAACCACCGCGTCGTGGAACCACGCCGGCGGGTTCGGCTGGTCGCAGGAGGGGGGCGCCGCCGCCCGGTGTGGGGCCGCCGACGCGGGCAGGAAGCCGGTGACCGCGAACGTCCCCACGACGAGCGCTCCTGCCGTCAGTCCCCGAACGAACGACCGAACGATAGTGCGACGCATCCCCATGCGAAACCTCCCCGAGCGCGAGCAGTCCGCAGGGGTATACCACCGGTGCGGTCAGGCAGGCACGGTTCGCGCCGCGGGCGGGTGAGCTGGCGGGCCGGACGACGTGGTTCGCGACGACGGCGGCGGGTCCGGAGCTCAGGAGCCGCGGCGGCGTCGCACGAGCCGGCGAACCGCGAACCCGAGGGCCGCGAACGGCCCGGCCGGCGGCGTGTCGGTGACCTCCGAGGCCGTCTGCCCATTCTGCGGCGATGCGGCCGGCCGCTCGTCGGGTTCGAACACCACGGCGCCGATCATCGCCACGACGATCACCAGGCCAAGCGGAGCGAGCAGCCAGAGCAGGCTCGGGCCGTGGGCGCTGCCCGGGTCGCCCGCGCTCGCGGCGCCCACGCGAACCGTCGGCTGCGCGGATCCATCCGATCCGGTCGCGGCCGTTCCACCGGGCGGGACGACCGCGTGCCCGCCGCCGAGGTTCGAGCCCGCCGGAGCATGGATGCCGCCCGCCGAGCCCTGCGGCGGCATGACCGCGGCGCCGGGCCCGCCACCGATCGAGAACGGCGGCTTGAAGTGGTACGGGCCCTGGTAGTTGTAGATCGGCGCGGGCGGGGTGGGGAAGACCGTGGGCGCGCCGGGCTGACTCG
>DATLUW010000522.1:0-7516 GCA_035577825.1 Actinomycetota bacterium
TGGCGAGTCACCAGCAGGGCGTCGCGAAGGCCGCGGCCGACGCCCGCGCTCGGGCCGCGGAGACCGACGGGCAGACCACGTCGCTCGAGGCGGAGGTGACGAACGCGGTCGCCGGTCAGCGCGCCGCCGCCACCGAACTGAACACGGCGGCCGCTCGCCAGAAGGAGGTGATCGGGCAGCTCGAGAAGACGCTCCACCACCGGATCCAGCTCGCGATCGCGGACCGCCGCGCCGCGCAGGAGGCCGCGCGCCAAGCCGCGCGGGAGGCCGCGCGCCAGGCTGCGGCCGAGGCCGCCCGGAAGGCGCAGGAACAGCAGCAGCCGGGGCCCACCGGGCCGAGCGGGCCGACCACGAGCGGGCCGGGTGGTCCGAGCGGGCCGCTCCCCGGGCCGAGCGAACCGATCCCGACGACCGGCGAGATCGTCGACCTCATCACCTCGTTCTGGGGAACCGGCTACGACGGCCAGGTCGCGAAGTGCGTCGGCTGGCGGGAGAGCCGCTACCAGCCGACCGCGCGCAACACCTCGTCCGGCGCGGCCGGCATCTTCCAGCTCATGCCGTTCTGGTGGGACGGGAACAACGAGTTCGGGTGGAAGTTCGATCCCTACGACGCCCGGCAGAACATCGTGCACGCCCACATGATCTGGCAGGCCTACGGGTGGGGGCCCTGGACGACCGGCCACCTCTGCGTGTAGCGGCGGCCGGCGGGGTTCAGTCCGGGGTCGCCTCGTCGGGAACGAACGACGGGCCGTGGCCCGGCACGATCGCGCTGAGATTCGGGAGGGCGTGAACGCGCGCCCGATTGCGGTGGAGCGCCTCGGGGTCGGTGGCGTAGGGATCCTCGGGCGGATACGTGGCCGTCCACCACAGGTGCGTGGCGACGACCAGCCCGCCGTCCGTGTCGACCAGCGTGGAGATGTCCTGTTCGGTGTGTCCGGGCGTCTCGATCAGGCGGATCCCGTCGGAGAGCTCGAACCCCTCCGCCGGCCGGGAGTTCCAGTGGTCGTCGCGGTACCAGGCCCAGTGGTCGTGCAGGCGGGCGTTCGGGAACAGGGCGACGTTCAGCGTGTGGTCCGGATGGTGGTGGGACACCACGACGTCCGTGACGTCGTCCGCCCCGATTCCGTGTTCCCCGAGCGGGTCGAGGATCGCCGCCCGTGAGGCCACCAGACCGGGGTCGATCACGACCACCACGGGGCCGTCGACGGCGAGGCTCACCGTGGAGCCGACCCGGTCGTCGTCGTCACCGGACAGGTAGCCGGCGCACAGCACGTGGAACTCGGCCATCGCGGAAGCCCTCCCCCGCGGAGCCTACGCCACGGCCCGGCCGGGCGATCGGACGCCTCCTTCGGGCCAGTCCCCTTGACGCCTCCGGGGGCCGGGCGTAGCCTGCGGGCAGGTCGGAATCACAGCGGTGTGATTCTCCACAGGTCGCCCACAGACTTTCCACAGGCGAACGGAAACGACCTTCCCCGGTAGCTTCGAGAGGGCCATGTCCGGCAACGGCAAGAGCTTCGTCCATCTCCATACGCATTCGGAGTACTCGCTCCTCGACGGGGCGGCCCGCATCAACGACATGTTCGCGCGGGCCGCGGAGCTCGAGATGCCCGCCCTCGCGATGACCGACCACGGCGTGATGTTCGGTGCGCTGAACTTCTACGGGGCCGGCCAGAAGACGGGCGTCAAGCCGATCATGGGCGTCGAGGCGTACGTGGCGCCGACCAGCCGGTTCGACCGCGCGCCCGGCGAGAACGAGGAGAAGTACCGCCACCTCACGATCCTCGTCCGGAACGAGACCGGCTACCGGAACCTGCTGAAGCTGGTCTCCGACGCCCACCTCGAGGGCTTCTACCACCGGCCCCGGATCGACAAGGAGCTCCTGGCCGAGCGCGCCGAGGGCCTGATCGGCCTCTCCGGCTGCCTCGCCTCGGAGGTCGCGCGCAACCTCGTCGCCGGCAACCAGCAGAAGGCCGACGAGGCCGCCGGCGAGTACCGCGACATCTTCGGCCCGGGGAACTACTACATCGAGCTCCAGGACCACGGCCTGCCCGAGCAGCACCAGATCCTCGGGCAGCAGGTGGCGCTCGCGCGGCGGCTCGGGCTCCCGGTCGTCGCCACGAACGACCTGCATTACACGCACCCGGCCGACGCCAAGCCGCACGACGTCCTGCTGTGCATCCAGCAGCAGAAGGTCCAGAAGGACACCGCGCGGCTGAAGTTCGATACGGAGGAGTTCTATCTGAAGACCGCCGAGGAGATGCGGGCGGTCTTCGCGGACACCCCCGAGGCGTGCGACGCGACGCTCGAGATCGCCGAGGGGTGCGAGCTCCACCTCGAGTTCGGCCAGCTCCACCTGCCGCCGTTCGACCCGCCGGCCGGCATGACCCAGGAGGACTACCTCCGCAAGCTGGTCTACGAGGGCGCCGCCGGGCGGTACGGGGAGATCGCCTCCGAGGCGCGCGAGCGCATCGACACCGAGCTCGGCGTGATCTGCGGGATGGGGTTCGCCGGCTACTTCCTGATCGTGTGGGATCTCATCCGGTTCGCGCGGGAGAACGGCATCCGGGTGGGGCCGGGACGCGGCTCGGCGGCTGGCAGCGTCGTCAGCTACTCGCTGCGGATCACCGACCTCGACCCGCTGCGGTACGGGTTGATCTTCGAGCGGTTCCTCAATCCGGAACGCCGGCAGATGCCCGACATCGACATGGACTTCGACGAACGCCGGCGGGACGAGGTCATCCGGTACGCGACCACGAAGTACGGCTCGGACCACGTCGCGCAGATCATCACGTTCCAGACGATCAAGGGGAAGCAGGGCATCCGCGACGCCGCCCGCGTCCTGGACTTCCCGGCCTCCGTCGGCGACCGGCTCTGCAAGATGTACCCGGCCGCCGTGCTCGGACGCGAGTTCACCCTCGACCAGGCCCTGGAGCTCTCGCCGGAGTTGAAGGACGCCTACGAGAAGGAACCCGAGTCGAAGGAGATCATCGACACCGCGAAGGCGCTCGAGGGGCTCCGCCGGGAGGACAGCGTCCACGCCGCAGGCGTCGTGATCGGCGACGCCCCGCTCGTGAACTACCTCCCGCTGAAGCTCGCGAAGGACTCCCGGGACGACTCGCGGCGGGTCGTGACGCAGTTCGACATGCACGGGGTCGAGCAGCTCGGCCTGCTGAAGATGGACTTCCTCGGCCTGCGGAACCTCTCGGTGATCGAGGACACGCTCGCGCACCTGCGACGGGCAGGGGTCGAGCTCGACATCGACCACCTGCCGCTCGACGACGCGGCAACGTTCGAGATGCTGCAGCGCGCCGACACCACCGGCGTGTTCCAGCTCGAGGGCGGCGGGATGCGCTCGCTGATCAAGGACCTGGTGCCGGACCGGTTCGAGGACATCATGGCCCTCAACGCCCTGTACCGGCCGGGCCCGCTCAACCAGGGCGTGCACACCGAGTACGCGGCGCGCAAGCACGGGCGCAAACCGGTCGAGTACCCGCACGAGGACCTGAAGGAGATCCTCGAGGCCACGTACGGCGTGATGGTCTACCAGGAGCAGGTCATGCAGATCGCCGTCCGTCTGTCGGGCTACACGCTCGGCGAGGCCGACACGCTGCGCAAGGCCATCGGCAAGAAGAAGCGCGACGAGATGGCGAAGCACGAGCAGCAGTTCGTCGCGGGCGCCGTGGAGCGGGGATATCAGGAGAAGCTGGCGCGTTCGCTGTGGGACAAGATCGTGCCGTTCGCCGACTACGGGTTCAACGCGTCGCATGCCTGCGCCTATGCGCTCGTCGGCTACCAGACCGCGTACCTCAAGGCGCACCACCCGATCGAGTACATGGCGGCGGTCCTGACCTCGTGCAAGGACGACAAGGACCGCAAGCCGTACTACCTGAACGCCGCGCGCCTGATGGACATCCAGGTGCTGCCGCCGGACGTCAACGAGTCCGAGCAGGACTTCGCGCCGGTCGTCGGGGCCGACGGCGTGCAGCGCATCCGGTACGGGCTGTCGGCGGTGCGGAACGTCGGCGCCGGCGTCGTCGCGCAGATCATCGCGGCGCGGCGGGCCAAGGGCGCGTTCTCGACGTTCGCGGAGTTCTGCCGGAAGGTCGACCCCGGTGCGCTGACGAAGAAGGTGCTCGAGTCGCTCACGCTGGCGGGGGCGTTCGACTCGCTGGGGTACACGCGCGGCGGGATGATGCGCCGGGAGGGCGAACAGGCCGCGTGGGAGAAGGTGGCCGCCCCGATCGTCGCGGAGCGAAAGGCCGAGGCGGCGGGGCAGTTCTCGCTGTTCGGCGGCTCGGAGCAGGCGGCGACCGAGATCGACGAATCGGTGCTGCAGGGCGCCGAGTTCGACCAGCCGACGCTCCTGCGGCTCGAGAAGGAGATGCTCGGGCAATTCGTCACCGATCACCCGCTCCTCGCCGTGAAGGACGCGCTGGCCTCCCAGTGCGACGCCGAGATGGTGGGGCTGCCCGACAAGGGCGACGGGGACGTCGTGGTGGTGGGCGGGATCATCGGGACGGTCGGCCGGAAGTACACGAAGAAGGGCGACCCGTACGCGCTGTTCCGGCTGGAGGACCTGGCGGGCGGCGTGAACGTGGTGGCGTTCCCGTCGGTGTACGAGAAGGTGGCCGATCTGCTGCAGGTCGACGAGATCGTGCTGGTGAAGGGCCGCATCGACCTCCGGGGGCGCGAGCTGCAGCTGGCGGCCATGGAGATCCGGCGGCCGGACCTCTCCTCGGTCGAGGGGTTGGTGCGGGTGCCCGAGGTCGTGAACGACCCGCTGGTGGTGGACGTGCCGGCGGCGTCCTGCACCGACGCCATGCTGTCGAACCTGAAGTCGCTGCTGGCGGGCGCGCCGGGGCGGGTTCCCGTGGTGGTGCGGGTGGTCCACTCGCAGGGGGTCACGCCGCTCCGGCTCGGCGACGGCTACCGGGTCGAACCCACCGCGAACCTGCTCTCCGAGCTCCGCCTGCTGGTCGGCCCGGAGGCCGTCCGGCTGGAGGCAGTCCCGACCGGCGGGGCGAACGGGTCGGGCACCGGGCACCCGTCCACGCTCCCGGCGGGCCGGTCGTCGGTCCCGGCCGCCCGCAGGCCCGCGAGGTAGCCCGGGGGTAGGTTCCGCGGCACATGGCGTCCTCGAGGTTCGAGGTCATCCCGGCGATCGACGTGTCCGGCGGCCGGCTCGCGCGGCTGCACGCGGGGTCGGTCGTCACGATCGAGGCGTTCGGCGGCGATCCGGGGCAGGCGGCGGCCGCGTTCGTCGAGGCGGGGGCACGGTGGCTGCACGTCGTCGACCTCGACCTGGCGATGACGGGGGAGTCGGCGAACCTCGCGGTGATCGAGCGCCTGTCGGCGTTCGGAGCGCGGGTGCAGGCGAGCGGGGGGATCGCGACGCTCGAGGCGGTGGACGCCGCGTTGGGCGCGGGGGCCGAACGCGTGGTGCTGGGATCGGGCGTGCTCGCGGCGGGGTGGCTGCCGTCCGCGCTCACCGGGCCGCTCGCCGACCGGCTGGTGCTCGGGCTGGAGGTGGAGGGGGCGGCCGTGCGCCCGCGAGGCCGCACGGACGCCGAGTGGCCGCTCGACGAGATCCTCGGCCGGCTCGCCGGGGCTCCGCCCCGGCGAGCCCTCGTGACCGCCATCGCGAACGTCGGCGGCATGGCCGGGCCCGACCTCGAGGCGATCGGTTCGGTGGCCGCTTCCCTCGAGTCCCCGGTCCTCGCGGCGGGCGGCATCGCGACCCCGGAGCACGTCCGGGCCGTGGCCGCGCTCGGCGTCGAGGGCGCGATCGTCGGGCGGGCCCTGTACGAGGGCGCCGGGCTGGGGGAGTTCCTCGACGCCGTCCACGAACCGCCGCCCGGAGGCGTGTAGGGGCCGTCCGTCCGCGCCGGGGGAGTCGGGAGGCGCCCGATGGTGGCCTCTAGACTCGGCGGACCGTGGGATTCCTGACCGACCTCGTGGCGCGCGTCCGCAGGGACCTCGAGCGGGCGCCGCTCGACGAGGGCGCGCTGTACGCGCGGTGCATGTCGCTCCCGCCTGCACGGGACTTCGCCGGGGCCCTGCGCGGCGCACCGGGGACCGCGGTGATCGCTGAGGTCAAACGGTCGTCGCCATCGGCCGGCGCGATCGCCGAGGTCGATCCCCGCGCCCTGGCGGCCACCTACGAGCGCGCCGGCGCGGCCGCGATCTCCGTGCTCACCGAGCCGCGCCACTTCGGCGGCTCGCTGGCCGACCTGCGTTCGGTCCATCTGGTCACGCGGATCCCGGTGCTGCGCAAGGACTTCCTGGTCCACCCGGCCCAGCTCATGGAGGCGCGGGCGGGCGGCGCCGACGCCGCGCTCCTCATCGCCGACGCCGTGTCGCCCGCGGAGCTGCGCGCCCTGGTCCAGACGGCCGACGACCTCGGGCTGGCCGCGCTGGTCGAGGCGCACGGGGCGGACCACCTGGCGGCCGCGGTCGAGACCGGCGCCACCGTGATCGGCGTGAACGCCCGCGACCTCGAGACGCTGGAGATGGATCCCGAGCAGGCGCTCGATCTGCTCACGACGATTCCGGACGACCGGGTTCGAGTGTTCGAGAGCGGCATCCGCACCCGGGAGCAGGTCGAACGCGTCGCGGCCGCCGGCGCGAACGCCGTGCTGGTCGGCGAGTCCCTGATGCGGGCCGACGATCCCGCAGCGGCGCTCCGCGCGCTGCTCGGTGCCGGCCAACCCTAGCGTTCAGGCGTCGCACCCGCCACGGTGTTCGACGTTCGTGAGGTGGTCGCCCGGGTCGGCGGTGAACCGGTCGGTGCCCGGCCCCCCGTCGACCGAGTCGTTCCCGTGCACGCCGTCCACGGCCGAGAGGCAGAGGTCGTTGCCGGCTCCGCCGAACAGCCGGTCGGGCCCCGGCCCGCCGATGAGCGAGTCGTCCCCCATCCCGCCGTCGAGCCAATCGGCTCCACCCTTCCCGAGCAGGATGTCGTCGCCGCCGTACCCGCACATGATGTCGGCGCCGGTGGTGCCGTCGAACGCATCGCTCACGGGCGTCCCGACGAACGCCTTCCCGGTCGGCGCCCCCGCGCCCCGTTCGAACGCGCCGATGTCGACGCTCGAGCCGAACAGCCGGCCGTGGCCCGCCGCGTCGAGGTCCGCCAGGCCGCCGGGCGTACACACGGCGCCCGCGTCGACGAGCGCGGATGTCGCCTTCAACGCGAGATTGCCGGTGGGCTCGCCGACGAACGCCGGGTTCGCGTTCAGGTTGCCGGTCCCCACGGAATTCCCGGCCAGGACGTTCGGGTCGCCGTTCGCGAAGAAGTCGCCGCGCCCCGCGCGGAACGTGAGCGTCGAGTCCACCGTGGCGTCGAGGAAGATCGGGGCGTGCGCCACCCGTGCGTACACGTCATCGAACGCGTTCACGGTTACGTGACCCTCCGCGGGGCCCTGCGAGTCGACCTCGAGCCCCTCTGCGGCCGAGCGGTCGATCGTGTTCCCGACGAGGTTGGCGACGAGCGCTCCGGCGTCGGTCGACTCGATCGTGA
>DATLUW010000523.1:0-2889 GCA_035577825.1 Actinomycetota bacterium
CGCGTTCGAGCTGCTCCAGGTCACGCCCGATGCCGGGAACATGGCCGGCGACCTCTTCTCGCCGAGCGCCGGCGGCGACGCCCTCCTGCTCGCCGTGGGGATCATCGGCGCGACGGTCATGCCGCACGTCATCTATCTCCACTCCGCACTGACCCAGTCGCGCGTCCGCGGCCGAACCGAGAACGAGCTGAGGCGCATCCAGCGCTTCGAGCGGATCGACGTCCTGATCGCGATGTCGATCGCCGGGCTCGTCAACCTCGCGATGCTGTCGATCTTCGCCGCGCGCTTCTTCGGCACGGACGCCGACTCGATCGAGGACGCCTACCACGGCCTCTACCAGGATCCCGGCCGGTGGGCGGCCTGGCTGCTCGGGATCGCCCTGCTCACCTCGGGACTGTCGTCCTCGTCGGTCGGCACGCTCGCAGGCCAGATCGTCATGCAGGGCTTCATCCGGCGGCAGATCCCCCTGTTCGCCCGGCGTGCGGTCACTGCCGCGCCGGCGCTGATCGTCGCATTCATCGGCGTCGACCCGACCCGCGCGCTCGTCCTCAGCCAGGTCGTGCTCTCGTTCGGCATCCCGTTCGCGCTGATACCGCTCGTCCTCTTCACGAGCAGCCGGAAGGTGATGGGCGGGCTGGTGAACAACCGCCTGACGACGGTGGCCGCCTGGGCGATCGCGTGCGTGATCACCAGCCTGAACGTCTTCCTGCTCGTCCAGACCTTCCGATGATCGAGGCGGGCCTCACCTTCGGAGTCGAGGCAGCCGCGTACGAGCGGGGTCGACCGGAATGGCCGCCGGAGCTCCTGAACCGTCTTCCGGTCGGCCCCGATGCCAGGGTGGTCGATCTCGGTGCGGGCACGGGCAAGCTCACCCGGCTGCTGGCGAGCGCGTACTCCGGCGTGGTCGCGGTCGAGCCCGATCCCGCGATGAGACGACTGATCGACGCCGGTGAGCCGGTCGCCGGCTCGGCGGAGGCAATTCCCCTCGCCGAGGCGAGCGTGGACGCCGTCTTCGCGGCCGAGGCGTTCCATTGGTTCGATTGGGATCGGGCCGTACCCGAGATCGCCCGGGTCCTGAGGCCACGCGGGGTGCTTGCGCTCCTGTGGAATCGATACGACCCGAAGGATTTCGTTCTCCCCGAGGGACTGATGCCGCCGGTGGCGGGACCGAAGCACGGACGGTTCGTCTCCGGCGAGTGGAGACGTGCCTTCGACGGTGCGCCGTTCGACTCGTTCCGGGAGGACTCGGTGTTTCAAGAGCTCGACGTGTGCCGCGACCGCCTGATCGACTACTTCGCGTCCGTCAGCCCGATCACGTCGCTGCCCCCGCCTTCGCGGGCGGAGGCTCTCGAGCGGGTTGCAACGGCCCTCGACCGGGACGTCTACCGGCGCCGGTGGACGACCGAGCTCTTCTGGGCCCTGCGACGCTGACCGCTCAGGGATGGATCGACGCCGGGTCGACGACCTCGAAGTTCGACCCCGTCACCCGGCCGAGCGTGTGCAGGTCGTCGTTCGACCAGCGGGAGTCGGGAGCGCCGCTGATGTACCAGTTCGAGCCGTTGTCGGCGACGACCATCCCGTACCTCTTCAGCGCCTCGAGCACGACGCGCGCCTGCGGCGGGAACGTGCTCGTGTCGAAGCTCGCCTTCAGCCGCAGGCGCAGGCCCATCGGCGGCAGGTTCGGATCGGTCAGCGAGCTCGCGTAATGCCGGGCCGGGTAGACGTACGCCCGGCGCGTGTGCTGGACCGTGAACCGCAGCGCGTGGTCGATCGATCCGGCGAGCACCTCGTCGGCGCGGGCCAGGCCCGGAAGGATCTGCAGCCCCGCGGCGTCGGCCGACGTCCAGCCTTCGGGACGGAGCGCGTTCGAGCTCATGTCCCAGATCGCGCCGGAGCCGGCGTGCCAGCCCTTCTTCGTCTTCGTCAGCGCGTACAGCTCGTAGAGCCTGCACTCCGACGAGTTGACGATCAGCTCGTGGTGGTCGCTGCTGTACTCGATCGTGGGCCTGGTCGGGATCGGGTACGGGCCGGCATCGCTCTCGGACGCATAGTCGAACGAGACCGTGACCTTCTTCGTCGCGGACGTGACGACGTCGTAGGGGATCCCGATCGGCCCGCCGGCCCACTTGCCCGAGCCGAAATCGGGGTGAAGGCCGGTCCCGGTTCCGATCGTCGCGACGATCGCATCCGAGTTCGCCGCCACCGGCAGCGAATCGACGCGCATGTTCCACGGGTTGTCCGCCGGAAAGACCGTGCAGCCGCCAACCGTCGGCGCCGCCGCAGAGCCGCCGAGGACGAAGGCCGCCGAGACGGCGCCGGCGAGGAGCTTGGTGACCACGGCTCCCAAATGTAGAGGAGCGCGTGGCCGGTGTCGTCACCCTTTTCGGGCTTTGAGCGACGCCTTGTACGCCCGCTTTGCGGCCTGGTACTCGGCCAGCGCCTCGGCGGAGTCGACGTCGCCCAGCGTGGGGTGGTTCGGGACGAGCCCCTCGGCCGCCGCCACCCCGAAGCGCTTGGCGAGGACCGAGCCGAGCGCCTTCACCTTCATCTCGCCGAATCCCGGGAGCTCCTCGATCCGGCTGCGGAGCTCGTCCGAGTCGTCCGCCTCCGTCCAGAGCCGCTCGGCCCGCCCGCCGTAGCGGTCGTCCACGAACGCCGACAGCTCCTGGACGCGCGAGGCCATCGTTCCCGGGAACCGGTGGATCGCAGGCTTCTCGCGGAAGGCCGCCTCCAGTACCGCCGGGTCGGTCTTCGCGATCCGGCCCGCGTCGAGCGTGCCCAGCCGCTGCTTGAGCTTCAAAGGCCCCATGAACGCAGTGGGAACGGGCACCTGCTGGTCGAGCGCGAACCCGATCAGCAGCGCCATCGGCTCCTGCGCCAGCAGTGCGT
>DATLUW010000524.1:0-2241 GCA_035577825.1 Actinomycetota bacterium
GATCGGTTTGTCGCGCTCGATGTGGTAGAGGTGGCCGGGGTTGTAGCGGAGCTTCTGCACGAACGGGGCGACCCGCTCGGCCAGCCGGTAGTTCTCCTGCAGGTCGATGACCAGGTTGGCATTCGGCCGGGCCGCGCGCACTTCGGCGAGCGCGGCGACGTCCTTCGGCGTATCGATGGCGATGCGGATCACGTCCGCGCCGGCCGCTTCGAGCAACTCCACCTGCCGGATCGTGGCGGCGACGTCCTGCGTCTTCGTGGCCGTCATCGACTGGACGGCGATGGGGTTGTCACCGCCGATGGTGACGTTGCCGATACGAACCTCTCGTGTGTGTCGGGGTTTCATCCGTTGGCGTAACGATATGTACTTCGAAAGATTTCCGGGGAATCGCGGAGAGCTCTCTCTCCGAACCGAACAATCGTTCTGGAGAAAGATATTGATCCGTCCGGCAGGATCGGATAGGTTCTGTCATTCCTACCCGGTCAGCAATTACAACGTAAGACTTTGAATATCCCGCGTCACTCGACGTGATCGCCTCGGAGGCTCCATGCGCCGCTTCGCGCTCGTTCTGTTCTTTCATCTGGTCTGTATCCTGCCCGGCGTCGCCGTAGCGCAAACCTGCCAGCCGCCCGTGGTCATGGTGGTCGGTGGCACGAACCCCTCCTGCACGGGACAGCCGGTCACCCTCGACGCCGGATCGGGCTGGGTGACCTATCAGTGGTCGCCCGGCGGCGCGACGACGCGGATGATCTCCGACAGTCCGAGCGAGACCATGACGTACACGGTGACGACGACGGACGCGAACGGCTGCTCGGTGACCTCGCAGCCGCTGACGGTGGTCGTGAATAGCGCCACATATGCGCCGCCGGCGATCCAGGGAACGCCGTCCGATATCTGTCCCTCCGGGAACGGTTCGGCGTGGATCGATACCCCGTCGCCCGATTACACGACTGTTACCTGGACCGTCCAGAACGGAACGATTATCTCAGGAGCTTCCAGCCATAACGTTTCCTTTCAGGCCGATGGCAGCGGTCTGCCGGTCGTCGCCACGGTCGCCGTGGCGGATGCGAACGGTTGCCCCGCTCAGAGCAGCGTAACCATCCCGATCCGCACCATTCCCACACCGGCGGTGCACACCTTTGAAGCCGACATTTGCCCGACGGGGAACGGTCAGGTGTATGTCGACGGACCGGCGTCGGGCAACAACTGGAACGCGATCACCTGGACGATCGAGCATGGCTCGCTGCCCTTCGGAAACACATCCCCGAGCGCCTCGTTCACGGCCGACGGGAGCGGGCTTCCGGTCGTGCTGCACGTGACCGTCCGGGACCTGGGGGAGTGTGAAGCACAGAACAGCATCACCATCCCGATCCGCACCATTCCCACGCCGGCGGTTCACACGTTTGAAGCCGACGTTTGCCCGACGGGAAACGGTCAGGTGTACGTCGACGGACCGGCGTCGGGCAACAACTGGAAGGCGATCACCTGGACGATCGAGCATGGCTCGCTGCCCTTCGGAAACACATCCCCGAGCGCCTCATTCACGGCCGACGGGAGCGGGCTGCCGGTCGTGCTGCACGTGACCGTACGGGACCTGGGGGAGTGTGAAGCACAGAACAGCATCACCATCCCGGTTCACGCCAGCCCAACGCTGTCCATTCACCCGGATCAGTCGACGGTTTGTATCAACGGTTACGGGGCCGCGACGATCGACGAGGCGCCGCCGGAGAATCCATGGACGTCGATCAACTGGACGATCGAGAATGGCACGGTCGTTTACGGACAGGGAACGACACGGGTCAATTTCCAGGCTGACGGCAGCGGGAACGCGGTCGTCCTGCATGTGTCGGCGCAGAACGGCTCTTCCTCCTGCGCGGCAGAGGGGAGCGTCACCCTTACGACGCGCGTCCTCACGGCTCCGGTCATTGCGCTCGGCGGGGGCTCGTGCCCGGCCACTGCCTCGGTGACGAACGCGTCCGAATATACACAGTTCCAATGGAGCGCCGATAACGCGGAGATCACCGGCTCGCTGAACGACGCGTCCATCACGTTTCACGCGCGGCAGAATGGTCACGTCACCCTGACCGTGGTGGCGCGCGACGCGGGCGGCTGTGAGACGACGGCCAGCGCCGGATACGACGCCGGCGGCCTTCCCGACATAACCATGTCGTTGCCGGGCGTCCCGTACTGTTACGGAGTGCCCGCCACCGCATCGATTCCTGATGGCGGTCCCGGCGTCAC
>DATLUW010000525.1:0-7032 GCA_035577825.1 Actinomycetota bacterium
CAGGGCGCCGGCGGGCTCGACTCGTGCCCGAACGATGTCGGAATCCTCCAGCCGAGCCATCCGGTCATGAACGGCATCACGGTCGACGGCCTGGCGAACTGGTCGTGCTCGATCCACGAGGCCTTCACGTCGTACCCGACCGAGTTCCAGGCGGTCGCGCGCGACAACCCGACCGGGCTCGCGTACATCATCGCGACGCCCGGCGGGGGCGTGATCACCGACGCGCCGCAGCGGTACGCGCCGTACGTGTGGCTCGGCTCGGGCGAGAAGGCGTATCCGGACTCGGCGACGCGGTTCATCTCCGAGTCGCGGCTGCGGTGGTCGCACGCGGACTGCCCCGACCATGCGGTGGAGAACCCCGACGGGTCGGACGCCTCGTACGACGCGATCGACCAGTCCCGGCTCGGCGTGGGCGCGGGATCGAACGCGTACTCCCACACGGGGAACCTGGTGCAGGGCTCCTTCATCTGCATCCACGGCTCCCGCGACTATCTGGCGAACGAGTTCACCCGCCCGCGGGACGGGGGCTCCGACCGCGTGACCCAGGGCGCCGAGGGGATGTTCCTCGACCTGAAGAACGGCGAGCACAAGGGGAACACGACCCTCGCCGACGACCCGGTCTACTACGACTACCTGCCGCAGCACTACGTCGTGTACTGGTTCTTCTACGCATACAACAACTTCTCGTTCCACGACTTCCCGGAGAAGCACGAGGGCGATTGGGAGCACATCACGGTCCGCCTCGACTCGAACAACCGCCCCCTGCAGGTCGCGTACTTCCGGCACGGGTGCGACCCGACGATCATCGACTGGTCGGACCTCGTGAACGGCTCGCAGGGGCAGATCGTGGACACCACACATCCGGTCGTGTACTCGGGCCTGGGGAGCCACGCGTCGTACCCGACGCCGGGGACGAACGGCGGGTTCGCGACCTGCCAGCCCTTCCCCGATCAGACCGACGCGGGTACGCCGTGGCAGACCTGGCAGAACGTGCAGGACGTGCACGCGCAGCAGTGGTTCGGGTTCGGCGGGGCCTGGGGCGAGGTCGGCAACGACCTGCACATCCCCGGCGTGCCGGGCGACCTGACCACCGGGCCGCTCGGGCCATCATCGTTCAAGGGAACGGGGGCGCCTTCGGGCTGGTGAACGCCGGAGCCGCGGCCCGCCTCGGTGGGTGGAGCCTTGTCCATCCGGGAACGCCGGAGTACAAAGCTCGACGGGACCCGATGAGCCAGGACGCGCGGATCGGCAGTGAGATCGCCGGCTACCGGATCGACGCGTTCCTCGGGCGCGGCGGGATGAGCGTCGTGTACCTGGCCACCGACCTTCGGCTCAAGCGTCGCGCGGCCCTCAAGGTCCTGGCGCCCGAGCTCGCCGCGGACGCGGGCTTCCGCGAGCGGTTCATCTCCGAGTCGGAGCTCGCCGCGTCGCTCGACCACCCCAACGTGATCCCCGTCTTCGAGGCCGGCGAGGCCGACGGGGTGCTGTTCATCGCGATGCGGTACGTCCGTTCGACGGACCTCAAGGCCCTCCTGGCGCGTGAGGGGCGGCTCGATCCGCGCCGCGCGCTCTCGATCGTGGGCCAGACCGCCGGGGCACTGGACGCGGCCCACGCCGAGGGGCTCGTCCACCGCGACGTGAAGCCCGGGAACATCCTCGTCGCGGAGGGGCAGGGGGACCAGGGCCGGGACCACGTGTACCTGTCGGACTTCGGTCTCACGAAGCGCGCGCGGGAGCGAACCGGGCTCACACGGACCGGGCAGTTCGTGGGGACGGTCGACTACGTCGCACCCGAGCAGATCGAGGGCAAGGAGATCGACGGCCGGACCGACGAGTACGCACTGGCCTGTGTGCTGTACGAGTGCCTGACCGGCGAGAGCCCGTACCCCAAGGACGACGAGACCCAGGTGTTGATCGCGCACCTCATGGATCCGGTGCCGTCCCTCAGCGCGGTCCGGCCGGACCTGCCGCCTGCGCTGGACCAGGTGCTGCGCAAGGGCATGGCCAAGCGGAAGGAGGACCGGTATCCGGACTGCGTGGGCTTCGTCCGCGCGGCGGCCGACGCGGTGGCCGGTTCGCCCGCCGAGGCCGCGGTGTTCACCGCGCCGTCCGCGGACGCGGATCCCGCGTTCACGGCCCCGCCGGCCTCGGCCGACCCGGCCGTCGCGGCTCCGGCCGCGGTCCGGCCCGGATCGTTCGTCGCCCCGGCCGGCACGTTCCAGGCGGCGCCGCCCGAACGGCCGCCGGCCACGGACGGGCATCGGGGCGGCGGATCGAGGCGTCGAGGGGGCCGGTGGAGCCGCGTCCTCGTGCCGGCGGTCGTGGCCGTCATGCTGGTGGCGACCGTGGTGGTGCTCGCGAATCGGATCGGCTCGAACTCCCCGCAGCCGTCGACGAGCACCACGACCGGCTCGTCCGCCTCGGGCATTCCCGCCGGTACGGTCCTGCTGCAGGACGCGTTCGTGGACAACCAGGCGCAGTGGGACGAGGGGACCCAGAACGGGGCGAAGACCGAGGTGAAGGACGGGAGCCTCTTCATCGACATCGTCCGGCCGGAGAAGTTCGGGGCGCCCGTACCCCACCGGGCCGGCCTCGACTCGCTCAGCGACGTCAGCGTCACCGCGACCGCGACGCAGACGAACCTGTCGCCCAAATCGTTCGATCCGGACCACAACGGCTGGGGGGTCAGCTGCCGTTGGAGCCAGGCCTCCTCGTACTACTTCATGATCGGCACGAACGGTGTCTGGTCGATCCAGAAGACCTTCCCGCAAGGCGGAACGGCCAGGAACGACCACCTGAACAGCGGCCAGGATGCCGGCGTGATCCATACCGGCAAGCCCAACACCGTCCAGGGCGTCTGCGTCGACGACGGATCGGGCGTTCGCCTGGACCTCTCGGTCAACGGAACGCATCTCGGCACGGCGCACGATCCGGACCCGAGTCTTCCCGACGGCGGCGACGTCCTGACGGCGGGCTCCGTCGGGGTCGCCGCGTTCGGGCGGGAGGGGCTGCAGGTCCGGTTCGACGACTTCAAGGTCGTCGCGGAGTAGGGGACGAGGCGAATGCCGACCGACGAGGACGACCGGGACCGGGAGGGGTCGTCGGAGACGCGCCCGCCGGACGCGGGGGGCCCAGCTGCCCGTGGGACGGGCTCCGGGCCGCCCACGCCGCCGATGCCGCCACCGGCCGGGCCCGGCCCGCCGCCCATGCCCCCGGCGCCGCCACCCGCACCACCGGGCGCCGTCCCGGCGGACGACGACGAGGAGGACGACGACGACTCCGTGCTCGGCGCGGTGGCCGGCGGAGCCGAAGGTGCAGCGGTCGCCGAGATCGCGGGTCGTCAGGGCGTCGCTCCATCCGCCGGCGGTCCCACGGCGCCGGTTGGAGGTGGCGCGGGGGGTCCGACGGCACCCGGCGGGGGCGGCGCGGGCGGACCCACGGCGCCGGGGGGCGGGGTCACCGGCGGACCGACGGCGCCCGGTGGGGACGTCACCGGGGGTCCGACGGCACCGGGAGGCCGCGGGCGTTTCCGGCTCCGCGGTGGGACGGGGCACCGCTTCGGCCCCGCCGCGATCGCGGCCGGCGCCGGCGCGGCCGCGATCATCGTCGTGGTGACGGTCATCGTCGTCACCAACCACCACGCCCCGCCGCCGCCGCAGGTTCCCGACATGGTGATCCAGGCGGCGCCGTGCACCCCGCAGGCTGCGCAGGCCGTGCGCGGGGCCGGGCAATCCGGCGCGCCGGAGCCCGCGCCGGCCGCGACGGCCGCGAACCCCGGGCCGCCGGTTCCCACCACGTCGCCGCCGCCGATCGGGACCTGCCGGACGGTCGCCACCTCCGCGACGTTCCGGTTCGCGCCGGAGGCCGATCCGCCCGGGTTCGAATGCGCGCTCGACGGCGGGAAGTTCGCGAGGTGCACGTCGCCGGCCACCTTCCGGAAGCTTCGGCCCGGGGCGCACGTCTTCCGGGTCCGGGCGGTCGGCGAGCAGTCCGTGGGCCGGCCGGCCGCGTTCCGGTGGGAGGTCGTCTCGCCACCGGCGCGACCGCTCCCGGACCTGGTGGTCTCGTTCTACGACGGAACCTCCGTCACCGTTCGCAACGTCGGGGACGGGCCGGCGGGGCCGTCGACGCTCCTGCTCGGGTCCGCCGGCTACTTCGCCATCCCGCCCCTCGGGCGGCAGGCCGAAAAGACCTACCGCCGCCTCCCGTGCCCGGCAGGTGGCTCATCGGCGATCGCGGACGCCGCCAACGAGGTGATCGAGTCGAACGAGGGCAACAACCTGGCGTTCGGCGGACCGTTCGCCTGCGTGCCGCCGGTCTCGATCAGCCCGTTCTCCGGGCCGGCCTCCGCCTCCGCGTCGGCGTCGTCGACGACCGCCCCCACGACCGGGTCCTCCTCGACCGGCCCGCCGCGGACGACCGGCGTCACGACCCCGCCGACCACGGGCACGACGACGGCACCGACCGAGCACCTGGGCGTCACGGTGAACGGCTCCGACTTCGGGTCGGTCACGGACGGCGGCGGGATCGCCTGCGGAACGGCGTGCGACAAGGACTTTCCACCGGGCACGCACGTGGTGCTGTCCGCGAGTCCCACGGACGGCGGGTTCTTCGCCGGGTGGGGAGGCGACTGCGCCCCGTTCGGGAGGAAGAGCCCCTGCACGCTCACGATGGACGGACCCCACTCGGTCGAGGCGACGTTCGGCCCGCTCGAGGCGCTGACCGTGACGATCGACCAGCCGAAGTTCGGCTCCGTGTCGGGCTCGGGCATCGAGTGCGAGCCGGATTGCACCGACTCGTATCCGTCGGGGAGCGTCCTGACCCTCACGGCCGCGCCGAACGGCTCGAGCCAGTTCCTCGGGTGGGCCGGGTGCGACAAGCAGGACGGCCTCACCTGCCAGGTGACCATCGCGTCGCCGAGGACGGTCACGGCGTCGTTCGGCCCGCCGCCGCTCGCGCACCTCAGCGTGGAGGTGAAGAGCCCTCCGAAGAGTGGGTTCGTTCGAGGGCCCAAGATCCTGTGTCCGGGCAGGGCCTGCTCCGCGGACTACGGGTCGGGCACCACGGTGCGGCTCATCGCGGTGGCGCTCAAGGGGAACGTCTTCAAGGGCTGGGCCGAGGGGTGTCAGGGACAGGAGACGACGTGCGTCCCAGCCCTGACGCCCGGTTCGTCCACCCTCGTGATCGCGACGTTCGAACCCAAGTGAGGGCGACGGCGCGTCCGCCTCCGGCGCGGCCGCCCTCCACCAGGGGGGATGGCCGCCCGGCCGGCCGGGTGAGAACCAAGTGCCCATTGCGGCCGGCCGGCGGGGGTGGGAGGCTCGGGGGGACGCCGATCCAGGGAGGGTGCACCATGGCGTATTCGCGGCGCGCGGCCTTCGCCGTCTCGTTCCTCGTGATCCTCGGGCTGACCTCGGCCGTTCCGCCGGCCGGCGCCAGGGAGCAGCAGCAGATGCCGACGTTCGTCGTGAAAGCGATCGGTCCCTCGGGCCAGCAGGCCGCCGCGCTGGCCAAGCAGCTCGAGCTGCTGGGGAACCCGCGCAACGCGTTTGGCGGGCTCGTGTACATGAGCCCGAACTACGGCGACCTGCCCATGAAGCGCGTCACCTCGGGCGGCGATCCGGACGAGGGCGGGCGCAAGGTCGCCCGGCAGGGGTTCGACCTTGCGGCGATCACGAAGCTCCAGGTCCCCACGGCCGCCGCGCTCATGCAGGACGTCCACCGCGCGTTCGACTCGTCGAAGCTCGACCCGGGGGCGTTCCTGCTCGCGGACGGCTCGGTGCGGCCGGCGAACGCGCACACGACGTTCACGTTCCAGACCACGCGGGCGGCCGCGGCCGGCCGGGCCACGGCGCCGGTCGTGCCGATCGACACGCAGGTGAACTACCGGATGACGCTGAATGCCGGCACCCCGCAGCAGCCGCACCAGGTCCCGCTCGTCGGGCCCGGTGCGCAGGTGAAGGTCGTCCAGAACCCGCAGGGCCAGGTGACGGAGCTGCAGTACGAGCTCCGCAGCCTGGCACGGGGGCCGATGGTCGGGATCATCGGCCCGGACGAGGCTCTGCAGCGGTGCGGCGACACGCTGCTGCCGGGCAAGGCAGGCGTCGCGTCGGTCTCCGCGAAGCTCGTGTACTACGCACCGGCGCTCGAGCCCTCCTCCACCATGCCGTTCCCGGGCTCCATCCGGCGCGTCTTCCCGTGGTACCAATGCGACGGCTCGGTGCTGGTGGGCGACGACACCATCGGGCTGCGGTCCGCGTTCGTGCCGGCGGTCGCGGGCATGCAGGTGGGAGTCGGGGTCCAGGAGCTCAAGGCGGGCGAGGTCCGGGCCTCCGCCGTCGTCTCGGGGGGCGCGCAGCCGTACTCGTTCTTCTGGAGCTCCTCCACCGGCTCGATCGATCCGGCGACGGCGACCGGCGGATCGCGCATCGACTACCAGGTCGTGGCGAAGGAACAGGAACAGCCGACCTCGGAGACCGCGTGCGTGCTGGTGACGGACGCCAACGGGCTGACGGCGTCGCAGTGCGGGACGACGCAGCTCTCGGGTGCGACGTTCGCCCCGGCGGCGCCGGCCGCGGCGCGCCAGATCCCGCGGCTCGACTTCGGGACGGAGTACATCGGCACGAGCGCGCACCTGGTCGGACTGCAGGATCTGACCGGGTCGGCGCCGAACGCCTCCGGGTTCCGCGACCGGCTGAACGGGTCGGCCACGTCGGAGTTCTTCTGGTCGGAGACGAACGCCTGGGAGCGCGACTTCAAACAGCCGGGCATCGGCAGCGGCCAGGACTCCTCGTACGCGGACGACGTGGACGTCGCGTTCTACACCGGCCACGCGAGCGAGACCGGGTTCGCGTTCAGCAACACGACCCACGACGACGGGACGATGTCGGACACCGAGGCGCAGTGGGGCGACCGCGACCTCGAATGGCTCGCGATCGCCGCGTGCTTGATCCTCAACCGGGCGAACGTCGGCGGCGACTGGGCGGCGCGGTGGGGCGGCTCGTTCCAGGGACTGCACTTCCTGCTGTCCTA
>DATLUW010000526.1:0-2606 GCA_035577825.1 Actinomycetota bacterium
CTCGTCGTCGACGGGGTCGTAGATCATGTTCTGGCCCCGGCGCGCGGGCGGGAGCTGGCCCGTCGGCGAGAGCTGATGCCAGGTGGGAAAGCCGGAGAGCGTCAGCTCCCACGTCTCGTTGAGGTGGTGCGGTGAGGCCCACGGACTGTAGCCGCCGAACAGGAGCAGCCGGTCGCGCACGGGATCGTAGACCGCTCGGCTTTCGCGCTGGCTCGGCAGCGGGCCCGCGGGGATCACCTGGGACCACACGGGCTCGCCGGTGAGATCGAGTTGCCAGAGGTCGTTGAAGAACTGGTAGGCATCCTTGCCACCGAACAGCAGCATGCGGTCACGGTCGCTGTCGTAGGCCGTGGCGTGCTCGAGCCGAGCCAGCGGATGAACCGCGGGCTGGTGGGGGATCCATAGCGGCGGCGTCTGGTCCAGGGCGAGCGTCCACGTGTCGTCGAGGTACTGGCCGCCATAGCCACCGAACATCACCAGGCGCTGGCTGTTCGCGTCGGTGACCGCGTACGAGCTCATCCGCGGCAGCGGACCCGCAGGCCCGAGCCGGCTCCACGTGCGGGTTCCCAGATCGAACGCCCAGAGATCGTCGTAGAGGACGCCTGTGTTCCCCCCGAACAGCACGATCCGCTTGCGCGCGCCGTCGTACACGGTGGCGAAGAAGTCGCGCACGGAAGGGCCCGGCGTGTCCACGCGCGTCCAGGTCGGGCTCCCGTTCAGGGACAGCACGTAGAGGTCGTTGAGGTAATAGCCGTTGTAGCCGCCGAACACGACCATCTCGCGGCGCTCGGGGTCGAACGTCGCACTGTGACCGTATCGAACCGGCACGAAATCACCGCCCGTGAGGAGCTGCTGCCACGTGTTCGTGGCGAGGTCCAGTGACCAGACGTCGTTCATGAAGCTCCCGCCGTCCGAGCCGCCGAACACGATCATCCGGTCGCCGTCGGGATCGTAGATCTGGGTGTGGGCAGCGCGCCGGGGAGGCGGCCCGCCGGTGGTGGCGAGCTGGTGCCAGGTCGGCGTCCCCGACAGCGTCAGCTCCCAGGTCTCGTTCAGGTAGTACGACGAGATGTCGTTACTGTAGCCGCCGAAGATCACCATGCGATCCCGTACCGGGTCGTAGATCGCCCGCGTTTCGCGCCGGATCGGTGGCGTGCCCGCGGTGGTGAGCCGTGTCCAGGTCGGGGTGCCCGAGAGATCCAGCGCCCAGACCTCGTTCGAGTAGGGATCCTTGCCGCCGAAGATGATCATCCGGTTGCGCACCGGGTCGAGGATGCTCGCGTACTCGATGCGTGGTCCCGGATGCGTCGAGTCGCCGGTGCCCTGCGTCCAGGTGGCGGACGCCAGGTCCAGTGCCCACGTGTCGGAGAAGTAGCGGGAGTTCCAGCCGCCGAACAGCACCATGCGGTCGTGGGCGGGGTCGACGACGGGATAGGCGCTCATCCGCGCGGCCGGCCACGTGCCCGGCGCCCCCAGAAGCTTCCACGATGGCTCGAGTGCGGCGGTGACGGGCTTGCTCGCGGGTCCGGTCGATGGGTTCTCGTCGCTCTGTCCGCGCTGTGGATCGGCGTGAGCGACGAACGCGAACGAGATCGACAGGGCGAGCGCGAGTCCGACGGCGCAAGGGCGCATGGCTGGCCTCCTCGAAATTCCCGGTTCTCCATGGCCCGGGCGGCCGCCTCCACGGACCTCGACTCTGTACCCCGCACGCGACCGGTTCAATGGCGCTTTTCTCCGGCCGGGGCGGGGCACCTGGGCCTCCCCGGGAGCGGGCGTCACACGATCCCCAGCCGCCTCGCCTGGTCGTTCGCGAACAGGCCGTCGGGGTCGAGCCGGCGCTTGAGGTCTCGGAAGCGCACGAGGCGGTCGCCGAACGCGCGTGCGAACGAGTCGGCGTCCACGACCTGGTCCTTCGCCGGGTAGTACGTGCCGCCGGCCTCGAGCACGAGCTTCGTGAGATCGGCCGCCGTGTCCCAGAGCCGCCTCGGCTGGTGCGGCACCTTGAAGTCCAGCGCCAGCGACCAGCCGTCCAAGCCGTGCGAGAGCAGGTAGTCGTCGGGACGATGGCGCTTGAACACGCCGAGGTACGAGATCACGCCGCGCCGCTGGCAGAGCCGCAGCGCCTCGGCGAAGGCCTCGCGCGCGTTCGCGTCGGGCACGAACAGCTGCACCTGGATGAATCCCGCGTCTCCGTACATGAGCCGCCAGTTCGGCACGTAGTCGAGCAGGAACGCGAACCCGGCGTGGGAATCGAGATACGTGCCGTCCTTCCCCACCTGCTCCGGCAGCGCGTACTTCACGCTGTTCACCCATCTCGTTCCCGTGTCGTTGGCGAATGGCTTCATGAACATCCACAGCAGCGATTTCGGCACGCCCATGATCGAACCGGGCAGGTCCTGCTTCGCGAGCGCGAGCGTCTCCGCGCCCTTGGGATCCTCGGCGGTCGAGAGATGGTGCGCCTGGTGGACGAGGCCCCGCCCCAGCACCGGTCCGGTCGCGAAGCAGTCGACCCAGCCGACCAGGTAGTCCGACTCCGGGATGCGCTCGACGAACGTGTCGAACATGTGCGCGAGCGACTTCGCCACCAGCGGCCGCACCCGCATCCG
>DATLUW010000527.1:0-3518 GCA_035577825.1 Actinomycetota bacterium
AAGCAGGCCGCGGCGGACGGGCTGACGACGGCGGTGCTGCTCGGGATGGGCGGCTCGTCGCTCGCGCCGGAGGTGTTCGCGAAGACGTTCGGCCAGGCGGATGGCCACCTCAGGCTGATCGTGCTCGACACGACGCACCCGGTCACCGTGCAGCGCGTGACCAGCGAGCTCGACCTCGACCACACGCTGTTCGTCGTGGCCTCGAAGTCGGGCACCACGACCGAGACGCTCAGCCACTTCGCGCACTTCTGGTCGCTGAAGTCGAACGGGTCGCAGTTCGTGGCGATCACCGACCCGGGCACGCCGCTCGAGCAGCTCGCGGCCGGGCACAGCTTCCGGGCGACGTTCAAGAACCCCGACGACATCGGCGGGCGGTACTCGGCGCTGTCGTACTTCGGCCTGGTGCCGGCCGCCCTGACCGGCGTCGACCTGCACGGCCTGCTCGACCGCGCGGAGGAGATGGAGTGCGCGAACGACGGCTGCGTGGCGACGGCCGACGCGCCGGCCGCGCTGCTCGGCGCCGTCATGGGCGAGGGCGCCCTGGCCGGCCGCGACAAGCTCACGCTGTTCCTCGCGCCGGAGATCGCGTCGTTCGGCAACTGGGTCGAACAGCTGATCGCCGAGTCGACCGGCAAGGAGGGCAAGGGCATCGTGCCGATCGTCGGCGAGGACATCGGCGCGCCCGACGCCTACGGTCAGGATCGGGTGTTCGTGTCGATCGGCGAGGTCGACGGGCTCGACGCGCTGGCGGCGGCCGGCCACCCGGTGGTTCGGCTGCGGTACGACTCCCCGCTGCAGATCGGCGGGGAGTTCTTCCGGTGGGAGATGGCGACGGCGATCGCCGGGCACATCCTCGGGATCAACGCGTTCGATCAGCCGAACGTGGCCGAGGCGAAGGCCGCCACGAAGGAGATCCTGGCGAGCGGGCCGGGCGACGGTGCGGGCTTCGACGACCTCGGCGCGCTCGTCGGCGAGGCGAAGGCCGGCGACTACGTCGCGATCATGGCCTACCTCGACCGGACCGACGTGACCGAGGAGACCCTGCACCGGGCCCGCATGGCGCTCCGTGACCGGCTGCACGTCGCGACGACATTGGGGTTCGGGCCGCGGTTCCTGCACTCGACCGGCCAGCTGCACAAGGGCGGGCCGAACTCGGGCGTGTTCGTCCAGGTGGTCGACCCGTCACGGGACGCCGACCTGGAGATCCCCGGCGAGCCGTACACGTTCGGGACGCTGATCGACGCGCAGTCGCTCGGCGACCTGCGGTCGCTCCGGGCGCACGACCGGCGGGTGGCCCGGGTGACACTCGAGCAGCTCGTTTCGGCATCGACGTAGCGGACCAGCCATGTGGGCACCGGCCGCGATCGCCGTCTCCCGGACGCTTTACTGGCCGGGCACCCGTGCGTATGGTCAGCCCCGCCTCCGGCACCAGGCCGGGGAGGGGAGCCACGTGACCGAGGAGACCGCACCCGCAGGACTGAGCGCCGACGGGGCGTCGGGCCTGACCGCCGGCGGCGCGACGCACCAGGACGCCGAGCTCGTCCGCCGCCTGCTGGCCGGCGACGAGGCGGCGTTCATGTCGCTCGTGGACACGTACCAGGCCGCCATGGTGCGCCTGGCGCGCAACTACGTGCCGTCCCGCGACGTGGCCGAGGAGGTCGTGCAGGAGACCTGGCTCGCGGTGCTGCAGGGCCTGCCGCGGTTCGAGGGCCGGTCGTCGCTCAAGACGTGGATCTTCCGGATCCTCGTGAATCGCGCCGTGACCCGCGGGACCCGCGAACGCCGGGCGGTGCCGTTCTCCGCGTTGTTCGACGCCTCGACCGACGCGTTCGAGCCCGCAGTCGACCCCGATCGGTTCTTCGGGCCGGACGGCAGGGCACCGCACGGGTGGGCGTCGCCGCCGCGGCCGTGGGACGAGATCCCGGAGCAGCGCCTGGAGTCCCGGGAGACGCTGGACCGGGTTGCGGCGGCCATCGACACGCTTCCCCCCTCCCAGCGCGAGGTGATCACCATGCGCGACGTGAACGGGTTCACCTCGCGCGAGGTCTGCGACGTCCTCGGCATCACCGAGGTGAACCAGCGCGTGCTCCTCCACCGGGCCCGCTCGAAGGTCCGCCGCGCGCTCGCCGAGTACCTGACCGGCGAACCGTACGGGGAGGCGTCGTGAGCATCTTCCGGCGGCGCCGTCGCCCGGCCTCCGGCGACCCCGCGGCCATGCCGTGCCGCGAGTTCGTCGAGGTCATCACCTGGTACCTGGAGGGAACGCTGCCGGACGAGGACCGCGTTCGCTTCGACGAGCACCTGGCCGCCTGCCCGAACTGCACCGCCTACCTCGACCAGATGCGAACCGTCCTGCGTCTCACCGGCCGCCTCACCGAGGAGGACATCCCGGACGACACGCGGAGCGACCTCCTGCAGGTCTACCGCAACTGGCAGTCCGCCTGACCGGGCGCGGACCCCGCCCCGGCATCGGACGTTCCTTCGAGTCGACGTACCCGCAGGCGGGTCGGCGGTGCGTCGGTCGGCCCGGAGCTACTTCGCCTTGACCGTGGCCCTGACCGCGTCCGCCGGAATGCCGGGCCCGGCCGTCGCCTTCACGAGGAATGTTCCGGTGCCGGCGCTCGTCGGGGAGAGCTTCACGACCATCTTGAGCGTCGTGCTCGCCCCCGGCGCCAGGCTCCCCGTCGAGAAGGTCCCGGCCCGCACGCCCCCGGTCACGTTCGTCGCTCCCCGGAAGTAGGTCACCGTGTACCCGTTCGCGGCGCCGGTACCGGTGACCGTGAACGTGCCCGGGATCAGCCCGTCGTTCTGGATGTTCACGAAGAGCGTGCCGCTCGAGCCGCGGGCCACCGAGATCGTCTTCGACTCGCCGGCGCCGGTGGCGCTGTACACACCATTGCCGGCGAACGGGCCGGCGGAGTTCGTGCCGATCCGGGCGTCGGGCCGCAGGATCCGGTAGGCGGCGACGAACTCCGCCGACGTGTCGCCGCCGGCGCTCGTGAAGCTCCCGCCCGCGACGAGCTGCTGGTGGAAGACCGCAAGCGCCGTGCCGTTGCCGATCCAGGGACCGTTCCCGGCGCCGTCCGAGCCGACGTGGTGCCAGGCGCTCCCGTCGAATTCGGCCACGACGTCGGCGAGGGGATCCCCGTTTGCGTTCTGGAAGGATCCGGCCGCGAAGACGAGCGATCCGGACGTCGCCAGCGCGTTGATGGACGTCAGCGTCGTGAACCACCCGTTCGAGCCGGCGGTGTCGGAGCCCACGGCGCTCCACGCCGAGCCGTTCCACCTGGCGACGTGATCGGCCTGGGGAATCCCCGCGACGTTCGTCGAGTCGGTGCCCGCGTAGACGTCGGTCCCCTTCGCGGCGAGGCTTCTGACGAAGCTGTCGATGGCGCCTCCGCCCGGCGAGATTCCTGAGCCCATCGCGTGCCACACGCCGCCGGAGTAGGAGGCGACGTGGTCGGCGGCCGGGATGGCCGCCAGGTTGATGAACTGCCCGCCCGCGTACAGGGTCCCGT
>DATLUW010000528.1:0-2653 GCA_035577825.1 Actinomycetota bacterium
CTGGTCGGCACGGCTTACTGGCGGCCGCTCGTCGCGATGCTCGAGCGCATGGCCGTCGCGGGAACCATCGCGCGGGCCGATCTCGAGCTCGTTCTCATCACGGACGACCTCGACGCCGCCATGCGCCATCTGCGCGTGCACGCGATCGAGCAGTTCGGGCTCCATGCCCGCCGTGAACCCCGGCCGTCGCGCTGGCTCGGCGAGTCCGGGCCGGCTCCGCCCAGGCATCGCGAGGTGTGACCCGCGCTGCGAGGTGACCGGAGAGGTCGCCGGCGCGCTGGATCGCTCGCCCCCAGTAGTGCCGTCTGCCCGCCATCTGCAATCTTCGGAGCACAACTCGACCTGCGCGTCCGCCGTCGCTGTGCTACGAGTTGTCGCCATGGGCACCCGAAAACTCATCTGGACCGGCGCGCTCGTCGGCTCCGTGCTGGGCGGCTGCGTCCCCGGGCTGTGGCACGCTTCCGTGATGTCGATGAGCGGGCTCGTGTTCTCGACGCTGGGGGCGCTCGCGGGGATCTGGCTCGCATGGCGGCTCACGCGCTGACGCCATAGCCGTACTCGTCCCGATCGATCACCCCGCGGTGTACGCGCGGTTCGATGTTGCAAAACGCCCGCACGGTCGTTCGGTAGGGCAATTTGCTTATGGGAGCGCATGCGTCAACGCGCGTATCGTTGGGAGTGTCGCTTCTCCGAACACGCGAGGTTCTCGTCATGCACGCGGCCAGGTTCCCGCGACCCACCTCGGCCCGGCCGCTCGTGGCCCTGCTCCTGCTCTCCCTGGCGGCCTCGACACAGGCGTCGCCGCCCTTCACTGCGCCGGCTCTGCTCTATCCGACCGCGGCCTCTCCGGCTGCGGTGGCGATGGCGGACCTGGATCGCGACGGGCACCTGGATCTCGTCGTCTCGAACGGCGACAGCTACAACCCGGGCCAGCCGGGCTCGGTTTCCGTGTTCCTCGGACTCGGGGATGGAACGTTCCGCCCGCGCGTGGACTACGTGCTCGCAGGCGTTCCGCAGGGTGTCGCGATCGCGGATCTCGATCACGACGATCGTCTCGATGTCGTCGTCGTCACCTACGGCACCGGGCCCGGTTACGCCGGCACCGCGTGCGTCCTCCTCGGCAACGGCGACGGCACGCTCCGCGCGCCGACCGCATTCGCCGCGGGAAACGGGCTGCGGTCGGTGTGCATCGGGGATCTCGATCGCGACGGCGATCCCGATCTCGTCACGGAGAAGTCCGCGCTGCTCGGGAACGGGGACGGCACGTTCGGGCCACCGAACGAGTTCGGCCTCTCGAACGAGACCTGGGCCGCGGTCGCGGATCTGAACGGCGACGGCATCCTGGACGTCGCGACCTCGATCGCGGCCGACCCGCCGGAGGACGAATCAGCGCCCCCGGTCGTCTCGGTGCGGCTTGGCATCGGCGACGGGACGTTCGGACCCGCGGCCGGCTTTGGCGTGGGGAACAACGCACAGTCCGTGGCGATCGCGGACATGGATCGTGATGGTCACCCGGATCTCGTCGTCGGGAACTTCGGCGACTCCGACCAGGGCAGCGCCCTGCATACGACGGTCAGCGTGCTGCGCAACAACGGCGACGGAACATTCGGCGGGCCCGTGTCCTACAGGACCGGTAGCAGCCCCTACGCCGTTGCCGTCGCGGACGTCGATGCAGATGGCTGGCCGGACATCGCGACCGCGAACTTCGACACCGATCCCGACTTCAACTTCAACTCGGTCACGGTGCTGCTGTCGAACCGGGACGGCAGCTTCCGTCGCACGCAGGACCTGCCAGGTGGAGAGTACCCGCGCGCGCTGGCGATCGGGGACGTCGACGGCGACCGGGTCCCCGACTTGGTCGCGGTGAACGAGCGCACCAACACGCTCTCGGTGATGCTCGGGAACGGGGACGGCACGTTTGGGGCACGGACCTTCACGACCTCCCACACGGCTCGGACCGTCTCTCCTGTCGATCTCGACGGCGATGGCGAGCTGGACCTGGTCGCCATGACGGGTGACCGCACGAGCACGGTCGCGACGCTGCTCGGCCATGGAGACGGCACGTTTGGCGCAAGTGCGGACTTCGGAAGCTTTGCAACCTACGTCCAAGCCACGGTCGGGGACGTGAATGCGGACGGCCGGCCGGACGTCGCGGTGACGAGTGAGAGCGAGCACATCGTTTCGACGCTGCCCGGGAACGGCGACGGCACGCTCGGCGCGCAGACGGATCATCCGACGGGCCAGTACCCGAAGGGCGTCCAGATCGTGGATCTCGATGCCGACGGCTTCGCGGAGCTGGTGGTCGCGAACGCGCTCGTCGGGAGCCTGTCGGTCTTTCCGGGAACCGGCCCGGGCACGTTCGGGGCCCCGGTCGACTACGAGACCGGCCGCTACCCGGAGCTGCTCGGGAAAGCGGACCTGAGCGGGGACGGTCGCTGGGATCTCGTGGTCGGGAACGCCGGTTCCGCGACGGTGTCCGTGTTCCTCGGCAACGGCGACAAGACGCTGACGCGGAAGGATCTGCCGACCGGTTACGCGCCGCGGTGCGTCTCCATCGCCGACCTGGACGGCGATGGCTTCCTCGACCTGGCCATCGTGGCTGGCCCCTCGGTGCTCCTGCATCGAGGTCACGGCGACGGCACGTTCGAGGCCG
>DATLUW010000529.1:0-3306 GCA_035577825.1 Actinomycetota bacterium
GCTTTCGCGTCCCCGCCAGGTCCCCGATCTGCAGTTGTGCGCCGACGGATGCCACCTCGGGTCATCCCTTCTCGTGCGGTGCGGAGGGAACCGGCCGGAGCCGGTCCCCTCGCATCCGCGTCGTGCCGGGTCCGGTCAACGCTCAGGACGTGCCGGTCGCGCCGCTCGTCGAGCCGGTCGTGGAGCCGCCCGACCCGCCGTTCTTGGCCTGATCCCACTTCTGGCGGCTGGCGGCGATCCGCTCCGTGGGCAGGTCGACGTAGCCGGCCTGCTGCACGCCCTTCACCACGCCGTCGTCCGTCATGTAGAAATCCACGAAGGCCTTCAGGGCGGGGTTCGAGGCGAGCTTCTCGTTGTTGACGTAGATGTACAGCGACCTCGACAGGGGGTAGCTCCCGTCGGCGATCGTGCTGTCCGACGGCGTCACACAGTCGGAGGATCCCTCGCCGGACGCGTCCGTCGCCGGGCTGACGCCGAGGATCTTCACGGCCCCGGCATTTTCTTCCGCGTACGCGAAGCCGACCCAGCCGAGGGAGGAGTTCGAGCCCTCGACGCCCTGGATGATGACGTTGTCGTCACCGCTCGACTGGTAGTCGGGCCGCGTGGTGTCGTCTGCCTGACCGCGCGCGTCGGCGATGTCCTTGAGCGCGAGCTCGATGAACGAGCCCCACGTGCCCGACTCCTGGCCGGGGCCGACGAGGTCGAGCGGCACGTCCGGGAAGTTCCCGTCGCCGCCGAGCTCCCTGTCGAGCGCGTTCGCGTCGGACCACTTCGAGAAGCCCTTGGACTCCGGCCCGATGAGGGAGTACAGGTCGGCCTTCGACAGGCAGTTCACCGCGTCGTTGGCGGGGTTGGTCATCACGGTGATGCCGTCGAGCCCGATCTCGAGCTCCGTGTAGTCGACCCCGCCGTCCTTGCAGGCCTGGATCTCCTCGTCCTTGATCTGGCGCGAGGCGTCGTTGATGTCGGTGTCGCCCTTGCAGAACGTCACGAACCCGTCCGTGGTGCCGGGGCCGTCGACGCTGATCTGCACGTCGGGGTTGTTCTGGGAGAACTCCTGGGCGAGGAGCTGGCTGATGGGCAGGACGGTCGAGGAGCCAGAAACGATCACGCTGCCGTTCAGGTTCCCCCCGCCACTGGTGCTCCCACCACCGCTCGTCGAGCCCGTGGTGTTGCCGTTGTCGTTCCCGTTCCCGCCCCCGCACGCCGCGGCCACGAGCGCGAGCGCGAGCGTCGCCCCCGCGATCGCGAGGGAGATGCGCCTGGTGCGCATGTGCTTCCTCCTTCTCGTCGTCATCGCGCCCGACGCTAGGTGCGGCACGTGTCCACCCTGCGAGGCCGAGGTGAACGCAGTGTGAACACGGCACGTCCGCCGGATGAACACATGTGACGGGAATACGTCCGGAGGCTCCGGGGATGTCGCCCGGGGGTGGGAGGGCCCGGCGGTTGGGGGTGGCGGTCGTCCGCCGGGCCCTCTCGATCGGAATCTCTCGTGCTACGTGGTGATCAGCCGGCAGTTGTCGGAGCCGACCGCGCCGCCGCCGATGGGTCCCAACCTGGAGCGGAACGAAGCCCTGCGACCGGCCGGCCGTAGTCTGCCGGTCGCGGATGTACGGACCGCGAACGGGGCTCGAACCGGACGTGAACCTTGGCGTGCCTCGATCGGGAGCGAATGCGGCGGGTCCGGACTCGCCGCAGCGCCGCAGTGAGGGGAGGATTCGTCAGCGGCTGGCGGACGGCGTTCCGTCGGTGGAGGATGCCCCGGATTCCCGGACCCAGTGCTGTGCCGCCATCTGCACGGGATCCCACGGCGAGCTCAGGGGCGGCGTGTAGCTGAGGTCCAGATCGGAGAGATCGTCCACGGCCATCCCGTTGAACAGCGCGGTCGCGAACACGTCGATGCGCTTCGCCACCTGCCCCCGGTGGTGGCCGACAATCTGCGCTCCGAGGAGCCGCCCGTCGCGGCGGTCGCCGGTCGTCCGGATGCTCATGCGGGTGGCGCCCGGGTAGTAGACCTTGTGGTCCCAGGCCTCGAAGTGGATCGTGACCGGTTCGAAGCCCGCGTCGCCGGCGCCGGCGCCGGCGTCCGCGTCGCGGAGCCCGGTCCTCGCGACCGCGAGGTCGAACACCTTCACGACCTGCGTTCCGAGGCTCCCCTCGAACTCGCGGTCGCCGCCGACCGCGTTTTCCCCGGCGATCCGGCCCTGCTTGTGCGCGGTCGTCCCGAGCGGCAGGTACGCGGGCCGCCGCAGGACCCGGTGCCACGTCTCAACGCAGTCCCCCGCCGCGTAGACGCCGGGCACGTTCGTCCGCATGCGGGTGTCGACGCGGATCGCGCCGCGGATGCCGGTCTCGATGCCTGCCTCCCGGGCGAGCGCGGAGTCCGGCCGAACGCCGACCACCACCAGGACGACGTCGCCCTCCGCGTCGGCGAACCCGTCGCCCGTCACCGCCAGCCGGCCGTCCAGGCCCGTTCTCGTGATGGTCCGCACGAAGGCGGAGGTCCGGACGTCGACCCCGTGGGTCGTGAGCTCGTCGCCGATCAGTGCGCCGAGCTCCACGTCGACCGTGGTCATCACGGCCGGGGCCTGTTCGAGCAGCGTCACCTCCAGCGAACGGCGCGAAAGCGCGTCGGCCATCTCGAGCCCGATGTACCCGCCGCCGACGACGACCGCCGAGCGGGCTCCCTCGAGCCGGTCGCGCAGCGCGAAGGTGTCGTCCATCGAGTGCAGCAGGTGCACACCGTCTTCCCGCAGGCCATCGATCGGCGGTTCGATGGGAAGCGCCCCGGTCCCGATCACGAGGCGGTCGTAGGCGACGGACTCCTCGGCGCCGCCGGGCCCGCGCAGGGTGACGCTTCGCTCGCGCACGTCGACGTGGACCGCGCGCGTCTCGAGGCGCAGGACGAGGCCGGACGCCTCGATCTCCTCGCGCGTCCGATGCGCGAGATCGCGCCAGTCCGGCGTCTCGCCGCTCAGGTGGAACGGGATCCCGCAGATGCTGAAGTTCGGATAGGCGTCCGCCACGACCATGGTGACGTCCGTGGCCGGGTCGAGCTCCCGGGCCCTGAGCGACGCGCTGATCCCGGCGTCGCTTCCCCCGATCACGAGCACGTGCGGCAAGATTCGTCTCCTTCGACCCGGCGGGGCGGCCGGAATGCACGGCCGCGAACGTCCCCGCCGACGGTCCGCGTGCATCCTGACGGCTCGCAGCTCGTGGCGTCGCTGCCCGTCGCCGAGCTCGACCGGCCCGATCCCCCGGACGTGGCGCCAGGCTAGGCTCGCCGGAGCCATGGCCCCGCATCCC
>DATLUW010000530.1:0-5997 GCA_035577825.1 Actinomycetota bacterium
GCCGCCGCCGCCGCCGCCGACCACGGGGCCCACCACCGGCCCGTCGCCCTCGCCGTCACGGACGAAGACATCCCCCTCGCCGACGCGCACGGCTCGGCCCTCTCCGTCCGGCTCGGGGACGTCCGGCCCGGGCCCGACGACCGGCCCGACGACCGGTCCGAGCCCCGCGCCGAGCCAGTCGCCCCCGCCGCCCGTCGGCCCGACCAACCCGGACCGGTCGGACTTCGTGAGGTCGCTCGACGACCCGGACCAGGTGCCGTGGTCCCCCGCGTCGCTCATCCGCAGCGGCCTGCTGGCGCTGCTGCTCCTGCTGCTGATCCTGTTCCCGAGCGTCCTGTTCAACTCGACGCTCGAGGAGCACTACGAGGAGGTGCGGGGGTGGTTCCGCTTCGGGCGGTCGCCGGACGCCCCCTCGCGGTTCGCCGGCATCCGGACGCGGTCGTGGTTCAAAGGGGCGGTGTTCGTCGGGTTCTTCGTGGCGGGGGCGCTGCTGTACAGCTTCCTGTCGCCGTCGATCGGGTTCAACCGGCGGACGCTGACGCTGTTCCTCGGGCTGCTGCTTGGGCTCGTGCTGGTCACCCTGCTCGCCGAGCTCCCCGTGATCCTGATGCTGCGCAAGGTCACCGACCGCGGCCGGATCCGCCTGCTGGCCGGGTCGCTCGTGGTCGGCGTGGTGTGCGTGGCGGTGTCGCGGCTGCTGCACTTCCAGCCGGGCTACCTGTACGGCGTCGTGGCCGGCGCGGCGTTCCAGCGGGAGCTGTCGAAGGACGAGGCGGGGCGGAGCATCCTGGTGGCATCGATCATCCTGCTCGGATCGAGCCTGCTCGCCTGGCTGCTGTGGGTTCCGGTGTCCCACGCGGCGAACCATCCGGGCGCGAGCATCTGGCTGCTCATCCTCGAGTCGGTGCTGGCGGCCGTGTTCGTGACCGGGATCGAGGCGACCGTCATCGGGCTGCTGCCGATCCGGTTCCTCGACGGGCACAAGCTGTACACCTGGAACCGGGTGCTGTGGGGGGTGGTGTTCGTCGTCGGGGCGTTCGGCATGATCCACCTGCTGCTGCGGCCGGGTGGCGGGTACTTCCAGCACAGCGGGAACGCCCCGATGTTCACGGTCATCGCGCTGTTCGTGGCGTTCGGCGTCGTGTCCGTGGCGTTCTGGGCCTACTTCCGCTACCGCAAGCCGCGGGGCGAACCCGGGTCCGCCGAGCCGTCCGATCCGGCCCCGGCCCCGGCCGAATAGCGGGCTGGACCCGTCTGCTACCATCGTGATGCGGGGTGGAGCAGTCCGGTAGCTCGCTGGGCTCATAACCCAGAGGTCGTAGGTTCAAATCCTCCCCCCGCGACGAAACCGAGCTCACGGAATCGGCGGCTCCGGGCAGTTCCCGGAGTCGCCGTTTCGTCTCCCGGCCTCGCCGGCCGTCGAATCCGCGCCGTGGCGCTCCTGACGAGCGTCGATCGGAGCCCGCCGTCAACCGCTGTGCCGGGGCGCCGGCGGCACCTGGTACGCCACCATCCGGCCGTCCAGCGGGGCGACGAAGATCCCGGCCGAGCTGACCGCGGGCCGGGACAGCGGAACACCGGCGGTCACCGCAGGGCCCTCGAACAGCGGACGACACGCGCCACTGGAACCGCACGCGGCCGCGAACACCTCCACCCGGTCGGCGGCGACGGCCACCATCCCGGGCCCAACGGTCGGTGTCGACATGGCGACGCGAGCCGGGTCGCTCCTCCACGTCGGTTCACAGGCGTGCCCCGACACCCCACAGGCCACCGACAGGGCGAAGAGCCTCCGGGAGGTAACGAAGACCTGACCGTCGGCCTCGACCGGGGAGGACAGGTAGTCGCCGGCGGGCTCGATGAACCGCCAGGACGGCCGGCACGCGCCCCCGTCCGAGCGACAGGCCATGTCGAATGCCAGCAGGGTGCTGCCGTCGACGGCGAAGACGTGTCCGTCACCGGCGGCGGGCGCGGTGAGCCCCATGCCGTGACCGGCCCGGCCTTCGTGTCGGGTCAGGACATCGGCGGTCCAGAGCGGGCGACACCTCCCACTGCAGTCCTCGGGGTAGGTGTACAGACGGTCCGACACCATTGCCACCACGCCGTCGGCGACCGCCGGGGTTGAGAACGTCAGCGAGCCCCCGGTGCGCGCGGTCCACAGGGGAGCGCACGTCCCGCCATCCGTGCGGCAGGTGGTCGCGTACGCGCGCACCGTGCCGTCCGACGCGCCGACGAACACCCGCCCGTCGGCGATGGTGGGCGTCGACAGCGGCATCCTGTCCGCCGTGGGCTCGGTGGTCCACAGCGGCTCGCACTCACCGCCGCCGGATGCGCATACCTGCGGGAAGGCGGTCAGCACGTCGGTCGCGACGACCACGATCCCGTCGCCCACCGCGGGACTGTTCGGGTAGGACACCGCGGCGACGGGTACCCGGCCACGCCAGCGGGGGGCGCAGGTCCGCGATCCGCAGACCGTCGGGAACACCGCCAGCCCGTCGTGCGGCTGGGCCTCGTAGACCTCCGTTCCCGAGGCCGCCGGTCCCGCCGATTGGTCGGGCTCGATCGCGGCCGTCCAGGTTTGCCGCAGGAGCGGCGCGGAGCTCGCCGTGAGCGGCTCGAATGCCGGCCTCGGGGGAGGCGGCTGGTGGGCTCCGATCGCGACCACCACCCCCCATATCCCGAGCGCCGCGACGGTCAGGGCCACGGCAGCCGCGCGGATGCGCTGATTCCGTCGCCGCTGCCGGCGCAGCCGCACGAGCCGGTCGAACCCACCGGACGGCGGCGTGAACCCGGCCACCCGATCGGAGAGCGCGTGGCGGAGGTCAGCCATCGGTGTCCCCCAGGGTCCGGCGCAGCGAGTCACGCCCGAGCTGCGCGAGCTTGCGAACGGTCTCCGGCTTCACACCGAGCGACTCGGCCGCCTCCCCGCTGCTGTAGCCGAGGAGCTCGGTCAGCACGACCGCGGCGCGCTGTCGGGGGGTGAGCCCGGCGAGGCCCCGGTCGACGAGGTACCGGGCGTCGGCCTGGTCGAACAGGTCGTCCCGGGCCTCCCGGCGGACGAACCGGCGGGCGGCCACCGCCAGTCGGCGCCGGCGCATCCGAAAGGCGTTCATCGCCGTGCGATAGAGGTAGCCGGTCGGGCTCGCGAGGCCCTGGACGACGCCCCACCGCTCCCACACCCTCAGGAACGCCTCCTGCATGAGCTCCTCGGCGTCGTGTCGGTTGCCGCAGATGAGGCACAGCGCCCCGAACAGCCGGGCGCTCTCGATCTCGTAGAAGGACTCGAAGTCCGCGGCGACCTCGAGCGGGGGTTCGACCCGAACGCGAGCAGGCGCAGCGCCCGCCACGGACGCGCGTCCTCCGGGTCTCGGCGTTCCGCCGTCGCCCGGTGCGGCGGCCGGTGGCCGAGCCCCCTCCCGTCGCTGCTCGGTCTCGTTCATCCCGCTGCAGCATGAATGCTCGGGGAGCTGAAACGTGAATCTTCACGATCGCGCGGCGAGCGCATTCATGTCGTGATCGAAGGCCCGAACACGAGGACATGCGCCGACGAGGAGGAGGGACGATGCGACGCGCGATCCGACCCCGCATGCTGCTGACCCTGGTGACCATTGTCCTGGCCGCCTGCACGTCGGGATCCGGTGGCTCCGCCACGGGAACGTCCACCCCGGCCGCTCCCGTCCGCGCCACGACCGCCGAGCCGACCCCCGCCGACACGGTTCCGGTCACCCAGCCGAGCGCACCGGCGACCACCGAAGCGTCGCCGAGCCCGCTCGTCGGGACGCTTCCGGTCGTCGTGAACCAGGCGCTTCCGGTGACGCCCGGCACGTACGTGACGGCGATGCAGGATCCGCCGATGTCGATCTCGCTCCCCGACCAATGGAGCCTCTTCGTGAACACCGCCGATGCCACCGGCGGTGTCATCCAGATGAACGCCGGCGCCCGGTCCACCGGGGGGATCAACGAGAACGTTTTCGTCTTCGACTACTTCGGCAAGGTGATCAGCCCGGAGCGTGAGGACAAGGTGATCTCCACCCCGGATCTGGTGGGGTTCCTGCAACACAACCCGCACTACGAGGTCATCGGCGGTCCCTCGCCGGTCACGGTGGGAGGGGTGCAGGGCACGTCCATCGACATCCAGGCCGTCGACCCGCCGACCTGCACGTACTACTCGGGGGACGAGGCCGAGGCCTGCTGGAACGTGATGCCGATGGCGAACGCCGACCCGTTCACGCCGATCAACCGGGAGATCGGCGAGATGCTGGTGGTGGGGAACGTCCCGTCGGCCCCGCAGCTGCAGGACCCGGCGCGGCTGGTCCTCGTTCGCGTGCACGGGCAGGACGTGATCATCGAATGGAACGACAAGGCCCCGTCCTTCCACTCGACGCTGTCGACCTTCCAAGAGTTCCTGGACGGCGTGCAGTGGACCTCGGACCCGGTCGTCGCGACGCCGGCGCCGTCGGCCAGCTCCTCCGGGCCCGCCGCCGGGAACATCTCGGTGACCTCGACGCTCGACGGCCGCACCACGCTGCCGCAGCGGATCCAGTGGGAGGGCCGTCCGAGCTCCGCGGGGGTCGAGGAGGTCGACTTCCTGATCGACGGGCAGCCGGCATGGATCGAACACAACCCGCCGTACGTCTACGGCAACGACGGGAACTGGCTCGTCACGTCGTTCCTGCAGCCCGGCTCGCACACGTTCACGACGAAGGCGGTGGGAACGACGGGGCAGGTGGCCACCGACACTGTCGAGGCGACCGTGTCGCCGGCACCCGCGCCGCCGCCGGGGCTCGCCGCGACGTGGGCCCGGGTCGTGACGGATGCCGACGTTGGGAAGGCCACGTCCAACGAGCCGCCGCCGGCCGGCCGGTGGCGGCTCACGATCGACCCTGCTGGATGGCACCTCCGGGACCCCCGCGGCGGCTCCGCGTTCTTCGATGTCGCGTACGGGGATTCGGGGAAGGTGCAGATGCGGCCGGTGATCGCCCATCCGCCGATCGGGAACCCGGACACGGGCGGCTTCTGTGGGGACACGGATCCGCTCTCGGCGTGGTCGTTCGCGGTCGACGGAGGGAAGCTCGTGCTCCATCCCGTCGGCTCCGATCCCTGCGGCGACCGGGCCGCGATCCTGGAGGGCACCTGGACGAGGGCCGGAACCTGAGGGCGCGCGCCGTCCTTCGGCCCGGCCGGGCCATACTCCGTTCGGGGGTTGGGCGGCACGGCCACGGAGTCGAGGAGGCACGATGGCGATCGCATTCAGAACGGCGGTTGAGGCCGGGGATCTCGAGGCCCTGGTCGCGACGCTGGCCCCCGACGTGGTGTTCCACAGCCCGGTGACCTTCCGGCCGTTCCAGGGGAAGGATTCGGTCGCGGCCCTGTTCGCCATCCTGCTCGCGACCTTCGAGGACTTCCGCTACGTCGGCCGGTTCGAGGGCGACGGCGGCACCGTGCTGCACTTCCGCACCCGCGTCGGCGATCGCGAGGTGGAGGGCATCGACATGATCCGCACGAACGCCGAGGGGCTCATCGACGACTTCACGGTGATGGTCCGGCCGCTCAGCGCCGTGCTGGCGCTGCGCGACTCGATCGGAGCGCGGCTCGGCGCACGGCCGTAGCCGAACACGAATCGGGCCCCCGGCCTTCGCAGTTCGACTCGTCAGCGGGTGAGGCTCTGGCGGCGGACGCGGGGCTCGGGGGCGTCGCGGTACTCGGCGTGGTCGGCCTCGGCGCGATCAGCGCGCCGGCCGTACCAGGCCGCGAGCGGCGTCGCGGAGAGCCCGTGCGCGACGACCGACAGCAGGATCGTGTACGTGGCGACCCGCAGGATCGGGCTCGCGCCGAGCCCGTGTTCGTGCAGCGTCGAGAACGCCAGCAGTGTGAACACGACCGACGCGAGGCCGCGCGGCCCGAACCACCCGATGAACGCGACCGTGTCCCGCCGCAGCCCGATCCCGAGGAGCGAGACCGCGACCGGGAGCATCCGGACCACCGTGAGGCTGAGCACCG
>DATLUW010000531.1:0-2055 GCA_035577825.1 Actinomycetota bacterium
TCCCCGGTGGCGCTGGGTGGTGTGGCTCACGATCGCCTCGATGGTGCTCGTGTCGGCGGCCATCACGTTGGAGCCGGGGACGCTCGCCGACGAGGGGTTCCCGGAGCTCCAGAATCCGCTCGCGATCGGGGCGCTCAAGCCCGTGCTGGACGCGCTGCAGCTCTTCCTCATCGCGATCCCCGTGTGCATGGTGGCCTCGGCGGCCGCGCTGGTGGTGCGGTTCCGCCGGGCGAGGGGCGCGGAGCGACTCCAGCTGACGTGGCTGGCGATGGCCGCCGCGGTGGTCGCCGCCGTGTACGCGGTGGCGCTGATCTCGAGCCTCGGCCAGCCGTGGGGCCAGGCCGACACGGCCGGGTGGGTCTCGGTCCTGCAGAACCTGGCGCTGGCCTCGTTCGCGCTCATCCCGATCTCCATCGGCATCGCGATCCTCCGGTACCGGCTGTACGACATCGACCGCCTGATCAGCCGGGCGGTCTCGTACGCCGTCGTCACCGCGCTGCTCGTGGCCGTGTACGCGGGCGTGGTGGTCGGCCTCGGCACGGCGTTCGGCCGCTCGCAGAGCCCGGTCCTCATCGCCGGCGCCACGCTGCTGGTCGCGGCGCTGTTCGGCCCGGTACGCCGGCGGGTGCAGGCTGCCGTCGACCGTCGGTTCAACCGCCGCCGGTATGACGCGGAGCGGGTGCTCGGGACGTTCGTCGCGCGCCTCCGCGACGAGCTCGACCTCGACGCGCTCACGGGCGAGCTTGCCACGGCCGCCTCGTCCGCAGTGCAGCCCTCCTCGATCGCTGTGTGGATCCGCACCGGGAGGTCGGCCCCGTGAACGTCCCGGAACGCGCCGTGTCCGCGGCGACGGTCGCCGGCGAGCCCGTGCCCGATCCGGCGGCCGCCGTGGCGGCGCCGTCGGACGCGGAGGCCGCGAATGACCGGCGCTGGCGACGGTGGGCGCTGGCGGCCTTCGTCGCGACGATGGTGATGGAGGCGATCGGCTGGGCGTTCCTCGTCGTGAACGGTTCGTACGGGACGGACAGCGTCGCGGGGGTGGTGCTGTTCGACCTGCCGATCCTGGTGTTCCCGATCACCGGGATCGTCGTGGCCCAGCGGCAGCCACGGAACGCGGTCACGTGGGTGCTGCTCGGGATCGGGCTCGCGGCCGGGTTCGATTCGGTGGTCGTGAGCTACGCGGCGTACGGCCTCGTGACGAACCCGGGCTCGCTGCCGGGTGCCGCCGTCGCGGCCGCCATCGACGGGCCGACCTGGGATCCGGTGGTCGTCCCCGTCGCAACCCTTCTCCTGCTGCTGTTCCCGGACGGCCGCCCGCCCTCGAAGCGCTGGAACTGGGTGCTGTGGCTGACGCTGTTCGCGATGGCGGCGGTGTTCGTCACGATCATGGTCTCGCCGGGGCCGCTGTCCGAAATCATCGCGGGTGCCCCGAAGGACGCGACCAACCCGATCACGGTGCCGGCGATCGCGAACCTGTTGCCCATCTTCCTGCTGCTCATCCCGATCTGCATGGTGCTGTCGGTGACCTCGCTCGTGGTTCGGTTCCGGCGCTCGCGCGGCGTGGAGCGCCTCCAGCTGAAGTGGCTGGCGACCGCCGCCTCGATCGGGGTCGGTCTGTACGCGCTCGCCGCCCTCGGGTCGTTCGCGAACTGGGAGAAGGCGGATCCGTGGTGGCTCAGCATGCTCCAGAACCTGGCGCTCGTGGCGTTCCTGCTGATCCCGATCTCGATCGGGGTGGCGATCCTGCGGTACCGGCTGTACGACATCGACCGGATCATCAGCCGCACCGTCACGTACTTCCTGCTCACCGCGCTGCTGATCGGCGTGTACGCGCTGATCGTCGTGGGGATCGGGACGGTCACCGGCGGGAGCGACAATCCGGTCCTGATCGCCGGCGCGACCCTCGTGGTGGCCGCCGTGTTCGGCCCGGCGCGGCGGCGCCTGCAGGGCGGCATCGACCGCCGGCTGTACCGGCGCCGCTACGACGCCGAGCGGGTGCTGGGGGCGTTCTCGGCGCTGCTCCGCGACCAGCTCGACCTCGGCGCGCTTTCCTCC
>DATLUW010000532.1:0-2312 GCA_035577825.1 Actinomycetota bacterium
CCCGTTGACGAAGGTTGCGCCGAAGGTGACCTTCTCCTGCACCGCTCCCGAGGCGGGATCCACCTTCAGCAGCGACGCCGTACCGTAGCCGCCGTTGATGACCCACAGCGCACCATCCGAGGCGATCATTCGGCCTCCGGGTGGACCGGCGTCGCCGGAGCCGACGATCAGGTCGAGCGGGTAAGCGGCCAGCAGCTCACCGGTCTTCGGATCCATCCGTCCGACGCCGATGACGTCGGCGAGCGACGATGCCGGTCCACCCGAAGACGTCGTGGGACCAGATGTCGGAGCCGACGTTGATGGCGCGGACGTGGCTCCGGTTGTCGTCGTCGACGTTGTCGCGCCTCCCGAGGTGGTGGGTGCCGTGGTCGACGGTGTGGTGGGCACAGCGGCGGACGGAGAATTCGTCGCACCGCCTTCCCCGGAGCACGCAGAAGCGATCAAGCACAGCACGCTGATGGTGCACAGACCGACGGCTCGGCCCACGATGCGTTGGCGCATTGTCCCCCTCCAATACCGGAACGTCCGCAGTGTTGTACCTCCGTGGTACCCCGCGACGCAAGCCGATGGCGGCGCTAATTCGGCCAGGAGTGGGGAATATTCCGTCGAAACGACGACTGTCGTCATCTCCCCGTATCGACCTCAAGACGGCCAGGATGACCATCATCCCAACCGGACAGACGAACGGGCCGTGCTGCATCTCCGCGAGTGCGGGGTCGGTTTCGGTGGCAGCCGGCACCGGGAACGCCAGCTGATCGACCGCCCCGACGAGCATGTCCGAGCCCTTCGAGCCGCTCGATACTCCCTCATTTGATTGCCTCGCTCAAAGGCCGTTCTCGAGCCTTGTAACTCAGATGCGGTATTGACGCGGAAGCCGCTGGAGGGAACGATCATCGCTCGTCGTCCGACGATGGAGGGGGTGCATGGAAATGCCATCCTGGCCGCTTTGTGCTCCTTTTCGGATGCGGCCGGGGCGAGGGAGATCGGCGGGGCTCACAGAGTGCCGGGGAGGCGCCGGGAACTGGTGCCGGTCGAACGTCAGGGCGTCACTGAGCGGCATGCGAGTGGGATTCCGTCCTCGACGGCATCCGGAGAGAGGAGCAAATATGAGGAGAGCTGTTGTTCTTGCCGCGGCGGTGTTCGTGGTCGCGCTGGTTCCGGGCGGAACCGCGTTTGCGTACCCGCCGGATCGAGTACCCACCGCGAATCAACCCGTTGACCTCGCCGCCGGCGACGTCTGCGCGTTCGCCGTGCACGTCGAGCCGGTGGTGGATCGGGAGGTCTCGACCTCTCACTACGATGCAGCGGGGAACCTCCGCTGGATCGGCGTCACCGGCCTGCTGGTCGTCGAGGCGACCAACACGGACACGGGGGCGTCTTTGCGCGTGAACATCTCGGGCCCCGGAAAGTTCAGCTTCCTCGCCGACGGCTCATTGATCCTCCGCGCCACCGGCAACTGGCTGTTGTTCCAGCGAGCGATCGACACGCCGTCGCACGAGATGCTCCTGAACTCGGGTCACATCATCGCGAACCTGGGGTCGGCTCCGGGCGACCCCGTCACCATCCTGCAGCGGACTGGTCACGCATCGAACCTCTGCAACGCCCTCGACTAACACGAGGGTTCCGGAACCGGTGACGGCGTGGCAGGGGGACGCGCCGTCACCGGCAGTCCGGTTTCCTCGACCGCGAACCAAAAGGAGGACGGACATGAGAAGGTTTGTGCTCCTCACGCTCGGACTGGGGATCGCGCTCGTCACCTTCCCGGGTGTCGCATTGGCTCGGGGACACGGGTGGACGTTCCTGCCGGCCAGCTCGTTCACACTCCAGGCCTGTGGAACCGACGTCGCCTACGACGTCGTGTCGAACAAGGAGTACGCGAAGATCGTCACCGAGCCGGACGGATCGACGGTCTTTGTCCTCGTGACGGGGGTCCTGAAGATCCGGCTCACGAACCTAGCGACGGGGCGTTCGTTCGTCGTCAATGCCTCCGGGACAGGCCACAACGCCGTCATCTCTGCCACCGGCGACTTCCTATTCACGAGCAGCGGACCCTCGCTGATCTTGTTGACACCCGAGCAGGTGGCCGAGACCGGACTGCCGGAGATCTTCCTGAACCAGGGCAACATGACGATCCTGTTCGGCGCTGATGGGTCAGCCCAGCTGCTGGGGCGCACGGGGCACCTGGTCGACGAATGCGCCCAGTTGGCCGGCTGACGTCCGCGCCCGCTCCGTTCCGGGTCAATTAGGCCCGGCAAGTTGGAGGCTTGGACGGTCGCTCGGTCGGTCCCACGTTGCAGGGAATCGAAGCCGCG
>DATLUW010000533.1:0-3450 GCA_035577825.1 Actinomycetota bacterium
CAGGGCGCCGCACACCGCCTGCGCCGCGAACATCCCGCCGGCCAGGTCGCCGATCGGAAGTCCCATCCGCACCGGCCGTCGTCCGGGCTCGCCGGTCACCGACATGCCGCCGCCCATGGCCTGGAGGATCAGGTCGAACGCCGGGAGGTCGCGGTACGGTCCGTCGCCGCCGAACGCCGTCACCGAACACGTGACGATGTCCGGCTTCACGGCTCGGCACGAGGCCGGGTCGATCCCGAGGCGCTCCGGCACCCCGGGCCGGAAGTTGTCGAGCACCACATCCGACACGGCCACGAGCCGCATGAAGATCGCGCGGCCCTCCGACGACTTCAGATCGAGCGTGATGCTCTTCTTGTTCCGGTTGATGCCGAGGAAGTACACGCTCTCTCCGTGGAGGTACGGCGGCCCCATCAGCCGGATCGGGTCGCCGCCGCGCGGGTCCTCGACCTTGATGACCTCCGCCCCCATGTCCGCCAGGAGCATCGAGCCGTACGGCCCGGCCAGCATCCGCGTCATGTCGAGGATCCGGACCCCGTCGAGCGTCCGCGACAACCGGCTCAGCCCCCGGCCGACTTCAGCAGGTCGCGGCCGATCAGCCCCCGCAGCAGCTCGGACGTCCCGCCGCCGTACAGCAGGAACCGCGCGTCACGGAAGTACCGCTGCGCCGGGTACTCCATCGCGAACCCGTACGACCCGTAGATCCGCGTCGCCTGGTCGACGATCCGCGCGCACGCCTCGGTCGCGAACAGCTTGGCCATCGCAGCGAACGAGACCGACCGGTCGCCGGCGTCCACCCGCGCAGCGGCCGCCGCCGCGAACAGCCGGGCCGCCTCGAGGTCGGTCGCCATGTCGGCGAGCTTGTGCTCGATCGCCTGGAACTCGCCGATCCTCCTGCCGAACGCCTCCCGCTCGTTGGCGTACCGGGCCGCGTCCTCCAGCGCGCGGCGCCCCAGCCCGACCGCGAGCGCGGCCGTCATCGCGCGGATCTCGCTGAGCAGGCTGCCGACGTTCTTCACACCCTCGCCCTCCGAGCCGAGCAGCGCGTCGGCCGGCACCGCGCAGTCGTCCAGCGAGACCTCGCTGGTGAGCGACGAGCGCACGCCGAGCTTCTCGATCGGCTTGCCCACGACGAACCCCGGATTCGACGCGTCGACCAGGAACAGCGCGATGTTCTTGAGCCCCGGCTCGTCCGAGGTCTTCGCCCCGACCGTCAGGAAGTCCGCCACCGGCGCGTTCGTGATCCACGTCTTCGCGCCGCGCAGCACCCAGCCGTCGGCGGTCCGGGTCGCCCTGGTGCGCATGGCTCCGAGATCCGATCCCGCCCCGGGCTCCGTCAGCGCGAACGTCGCCACCTTCTCGCCCGCGAGCGCCGGCCGCAGGTACGAGTCGTGCTGCGCCGGCGTCCCGAACCGGAACACGAAGTGCGTCCCCATCAGCCCCTGCATCGCGCAGATCGCGGCGAGCGACAGCGACCCGGCAGCGAGCTCCTCGTACAGCACGCACGCCGTCGAGAAGTCCGCGCCCGAACCCCCGACCTCCTCCGGATAGCGCAGCCCGAGGTACCCGAGCTCACCGAGCCGGTGGAACAGCGCGTGCGGGAACTCGCCGTGCCGGTCGAGCTCCTCGGCCCGCGGCAGGACCTCGCGTTCGACGAAGGAACGAACCGACGAGCGGAACTCCTCGCGGGCCTCGGCGTCCCCCGGCACCGCGTCGCTCATCCGAAGATGTCGACCGGCTCGCGGTACTCACCGAACACGCCGCGCAGCACCCCGAACACCTCGCCGATCGTCGCGTACGCACGCACGGCCTCGACGGTCGCGGGCATGATGTTGGTCGCGGGGTCGGCAGCGGCGTCGCGCAGGTCGTCGAGCGCCCTCGCCACCCGGGCGCCGTCGCGGCGAGAACGCACGGTCTCGAGCCGCTCCAGCTGCTCGCGCAGGGCGGCGTCGCTGTGCTGGTACAGCCGGGCCGGCGGCTCCTCGTCGTCCATCTCGAAGATGTTCTCGCCCACGATCAGGCGCTCGCCGCTCTCGACCGCGCGGGCGTGGTGGTACGCCTCGCGCGCGACTTCGCGCGCCACCCATCCACTCTCGACGCACCGCGCCATCCCGCCGCGCTGTTCGATCTCGTCCATCAGCGACAGGATCCGCGACTCGTACTCGTCGGTCAGCGACTCCACGTAGTACGAGCCCGCCAGCGGGTCGGCCGTGTCGGCCACGCCGGACTCGTACGCCACGACCTGCTGCGTCCGCAGCGCGGTGAGCATGGCCTCCTGGTCCGGAATCTCGAAGGCCTCCTGCCACGTGTTCACCGTGATCGACTGCACACCGCCGAGCGCCAACGCGAGCGTCTCGACCGTGGCCCGGACGATGTTGTTGAGCGGCTGCCGGTGGCTGAACGTCGACCCGCACGTCCCGGCGAACCACAGGAACCGCCACGACCGCGGGTCCTGCGCGCCGAACGTCTCCCGCATCAGCCGGGCCCAGATCCGCCGCGACGCCCGGTACTTCGCGACCTCCTCGAACAGGTTCATGAACGCGCCGATGTTCCAGGAGATCCGCGGCGCGAACGCGTCGATCGACAGTCCGCGGTCCAACGCCCGCCGCACGTATTCGATGGCGTTCCCGATCGCGAACCCCATCTCCTGCACGGCCGTCGCCCCGGACTCCCGGATGTGGTATCCGCACACCGAGATCGGGTTCGCGCGCGGCATCTCGGCCGCGCAGTACTCGAACGTGTCCGCCACCAGCCGCAGCGACTGCTCGACCGGGAACACGCACGCTCCGCGGGCGAAGAACTCCTTGAGGATGTCGTTCTGGACGATCGGCCGGAGCTCCGATGGCGCCACCCCCTGCCCCTCTCCGGTCGCCTGGTACAGCGCCAGGAACAGGAACGCCGGCGCGTTGATCGTGAACGAGCACGAGATGCGGTCGAGCGGGATCCCCTCGAAGAGCTGCTCGAAGTCGGCCAGCGAGTCGATCGCCACGCCCACCCGGCCGACCTCCGCACGCCACTCCGGGTGGTCGGAGTCGTAGCCCATCTGCGTGGGCAGGTCGAGCGCGGTCGACAGCCCGTGGACGCCCTCGCGTTCGAACAGCTGGCGGTTCCAGCGGTTGGTCTCGACGACCGTCCCGAACCCCGTGTACGTCCGCATCGTCCAGAGCTTCTGGCGGTACATGGTGGGATAGGGGCCTCGGGTGAACGGGTACTCGCCGGGGTCGGCGACGTCGCGTTCGTAGTCGAGCGAGGCCACGTCCTCCGGGCCGTACACCGGCTTGATCGGCACGCCGGACGTGGTCCTGACCTGCTCCGAACCGCCGTCCTGCTCCGCTCGCGTCTCGGCCTTCGCCACGACCGCGATTGTCCCACGCGGACGGCGATGCCTAGAATCCCGCGCCCGGCCGGGCCCCCCGGCCGGCGACCGGAAGGAACGCATTCGTGGGCGCGTCC
>DATLUW010000534.1:0-2349 GCA_035577825.1 Actinomycetota bacterium
ACCATCGGTCGTTGCAAGCGCAAACTGGGCCTCAGCGTGATGACCCACTTCTTCCACCACGGGGGGATGACCACCTGCCCCTCGGTTCGCTCTTCGGCTGTTGACCCACCCGACTCCTATGGTCGAAGTACACACCCCGATCGAGGGAGTCACGCCATGGCAGAGTTCCCGGCGCCCAGGGAGGGGATCGCCCTCACCTACTTCAGCCCCGATCACGCTTCGGCGTTCCTGAACATCCGCGTCGCCGACATCCACGCCGCGTACGAGGAGTGGAAGGGCCGCGGGGCCGAGTTCCTGACCCCACCGATCGATCGCGGCGTCGAGATCCGCTGCTACATGCGTGACCCCGACGGCCACCTGATCGAGGTCGGTCAGCTCGTGCAGCGACCGAGCGAGTGATCGCACCGAGCGGTCGACGCGACTCGTTCGAACGGTGACGCGGTCCCTGGCCGAGCCCCGGAAGTGAGCGATTGCGTCGGGTCAGTGCCGGCCGTGACCGTGGTGCTTGTGATCGTGTGAGGAGTGACCGTGGTCCCCGTGCGAGTCGTGGTGGGACGAGTGGTCGTGTGAGTCGTGGCCGTGGGACTCGTGATGGGACGAATTCCCGTGCGACTCGTGGTGGCCGTGCGACTCGTGATGGGACGAGTGGTGGGACTCGTGATGGGACGAGTGGCCGTGGTGGGAGGCGTGGTCGTGCTTCCGGTTCTCGGCGCGATGCTCCTCGTGGGCCTTCTCCTGGTGGCGGACCTTCTTCGCGTGCTGCTTCTTCTCGTGGCGAGCCTCGCGCTTGCGCTGCTGCTGCTGGTCGTGCTTCCGCGCCTTCTTGACCCGCTGCTTCTTCTCGGCGTGCTTGCCCGACGGGGTCCCGCCGTGATGCCGGTCGGCCTTGTCGTGCTTGCTCTTGTCATGGTGCTTGCCCTTGCCGTGGTCGTGCTTGCCGCCGCCGTTCCCCGGCTTCCCAGGCTTGCCATGGAGGTTCCCGTCGCCCTTGCCTGGCTTCCCGGGCTTGCCGGGCTTCCCCGGCTTCTCGGGCGTGCCGGGCTTGCCGGGGTGGTTCCCGCCTCCCTTGCCCGGACCGTTGCCGCCGGGGTGGTTCGTTCCCGGAGCGGGGTTCGGATTCGACGGAGGCGGGCCGCCGACGACGACCGGTGGCGGGCCGAGGGGACCCGGCCCGCTCGTTCCCGGCCCCTGACCGGTCGGCTGGGGTGATGGGTTCGGCCGGGGGGTCGGCCTGGGAGATGGCGACGGCGACGGGGACGGGGAGGGGTTGTGCTGGTGCGTGCGGCTCGGGGGCAGCGCCGCGTGGGTCACGCGGCCCTCGCCGGACAGGGGCCCGGACAGCCACCGCGGGAGGACTCCCGCACTCGGCAGCGCCACGATGGCCAAAGCAACAAGGGTGCCCAGCACAGCGGCGAGCACCCTGGCGTGATTGCGTTCCTGCGACACGTCTTCGAACCTCTTGATGTTCCTCGACCGGTTTCACCCCCTCCTTGAGGCATATCTCCCCGATTCGGCCTCAAGGTGGGGGTCGGGACGCTCGATGCGATCAGGGTGACCTTTCGGGCGAGGCTCACGCTGTTCTTCGTCGGCATCGTGGCGGCACCGCTGATCGTCGGTGCCGTCGTGGCAGCCAACGCCTCCCACACGCAGGCCGTTCGCGACGCCGATGCGCGCCTTCAAGTCGCTGCGGTGACCGCCTCCGGCGCGCTCCAGCTCGAACGCGTCCGGGTCTCACGGATCGTCTCGCCGGAGTTCGCCCTCCGGGCCTACCGGACCGCCGACCAGGCGACGCTCGACCAGATGCGCGCCGGCGAGCGGCTCGACTATCTGGTGGTCACCGGCCCCGACGGGGCGACGCGGGCGTCGCTCGCGCTCCCCGAGGGCATCGAGGGAACGGCCGACGGGATCGCGGAGGGCTCGCTCGCGCCGGTCGCCGCCCAGCACACGGTCGTCCTCCATGGCGCCCCCGGGGCCCGTGTGATCGGCGGCCGCCTGTGGCGTTCGAACGTCCCCTCCACGCTCGGTGTCACCGACGGGTTCGTCGTGAACGGGCGAACGGCCGGCCCCTCCACCGCGTCGCTCCGGCCCGTCACCCTCGACGGGCACCGGGCGGTCTGCGTGTGCGTCGGTGGCGCGACGCCCTCGGGACTCGTGCTCTCGACGCCCGTGCACTCGGCCGGCCTCTCCCGGTGGTTCCGGTGGCCGGCGATCGGCCTCGTCCTCATCGGCCTCGCCGTCCTGGTCGGCCTCGCCTACCTGCTTGCCCGCATCCTGACGCGGCCGCTCGCCCGGCTCGCCGAGGAGGTCGCCGCCGTGGCCCGCGGGGAGCCCGACGTCCAGCCGGCCGTC
>DATLUW010000535.1:0-4364 GCA_035577825.1 Actinomycetota bacterium
CGGCCTCCTGCTCGAGGCGCTCGAGGAACCGCTCCTGCGCGACCGGGTCGTCGGCCGCCGAAAACCGCAGCGTCTCCGCCAGCGCCTGGATCGACGCGACCGGCGTCTTCAGCTCGTGCGACGCGTTCGCCACGAAGTCGCGTCGTACGCGTTCGACCTGGCGCTCGGCGGTCCGGTCGCGCGCGACCGCGACGACCGCGCCGCCCCCCGCGTGGATCGCCGAGGCCTCGATGATGCGGCCGCCCGTCTCGAACTCCCGCAGGACGGCCCCGTTCCGCGCGGAGCCAGCCTGTTCCACGGCCTCGCGGAGCGACTCGGGCGTCACCTCGCCGGCCGTGGCGAACCGCCGCCCCAGGAGGGCGCGTGCGGCGGGATTCGCGTACGCGACGCGCCCGCCCGGCGCGAACAGCACGATGCCGTCGCCGATCGTCGACAGGATCTCCTCGCGGGTGCGGACGCGTTCGGCCAGCTCGGAGGTGTGCGCGTCGAGCTCGGCGAGCGTCTCCTGCGATGCCGCGCGCTCCCGCGCCCGCAGGCGTCGTTCGTGTTCCAACGCGACGGCCAGGACCACGAGGGCCGCGGCGAGGACCCCGAACGCGACCCAGCCGGCAGCCGTCACGGGTTCGACGCCCCCATGCGCCGAAGTCTACGGGCCGCCGATCGCCGCCGGGTTCAGAACCCCTTGCCGGCGACGAGGAACGCGATCGTGCAGAGCGCGCCCTCGACGAGGCAGAAGATCGCGAACGGCGTGAGCGTCTTGGTCTCGAAGTACTTCATCAGGAACCGCACCGAGAAGTACGCGGCGACCCCCGCGCAGATGCTCCCGACGATGACCTGACCGCGGATGCCGTTCCCCAGCGTGCCGAACAGGTCGGGCAGCTTGAGGATCCCGGCGGCCAGGATGATCGGCGTCGCCAGCAGGAACGAGAACCGGGCAGCGTCCTCGTGCGACAGCCCCCGGACGAGCCCCGCGACCATCGTGATGCCCGAGCGGCTGATCCCTGCGATCAGGGCGAAGATCTGCGACACCCCGATGAACAGGGCCTCGCGGAACTCGAGGGTGTCGAGCCGCCGGAACTCCGTTCCCTCGTAGGTCCCGTGCGAGGCCGCGACGGCCTTGACCTCCGCGCGCCGCCGGAACCGTTCGCCGACGAACAGGATCACGCCATTGACCATCAGGAACACGGCCGCGAACAGCGGCTTCGCGAACGTGACCCGGAACGCGTGCTCGAAGATCAAGCCGGTGAGTCCGGCGGGGATCGTGGCCACGATGAGCAGCCATGCGAGCCGCTGGTCGGGCGAGCGGATCACCGACCACGGCAGCTTGCGCTCGCGGGCGCCCGTGCCGAGCGTGCGGAAGAACCCGCCGATGATCTTGCGCCAGTCGCTCCAGAAGTAGATGAGCAGTGCGGTCGCCGTGGCGACGTGCAACCCCACGAGGAACGCCAGGAAGAACGACTCCGGCTGCGCCTGCGCGTTCGCCAGGTTGTCCCAGCCCAAGACCGTGGGAAGGATGACGGCCTGGGCCAGGCTCGAGATGGGGAACAGCTCGGTGATCCCCTGGGTGATCCCCATCACGATGGCCTGCAGATACGTGATCACGCTGTCTCCCGGCGTCCGTTCGTCGAGGTCGAAGAAGGCCGTACGGATCGGACGCCGTCCGCCGGCCCAGGGACATTATCGGGCGCGGGGAGCCGCGATCCGAGTTCTGGATGGAGTTTCGGTGGCGGTTCCGGCGCGCACGACGACGGCGGCCGTCCCCGGAATGGGCGAACGAACGTTCCCCTCCCGTTCGCGGAAGCGCTGCGGTTCGGCCACGTCGGTGGCCTACCGTCGCCGGAGATGGAGGCTCGGAGCGACTGTCTCGACTGCCGGTCGGCGGGGAGCGTCGAGCGGGGGGTCTGCCAGGTCTGCTTCGCGGAGCCAGGCGCGGAGGCCGACCGCGCGCCGCTGCGCTTCGCGGACGTGATCTCGGAGATCGAGGCCGTGGCGGACCTCGCCGCGCTGGGGGCCGCCGGGAACCTCGCCGACGCGTGCTCCCGGGCCCGCCGGCTCCTCGAACGCCTCCGAGGGCAGTTCGTCACGCAGGTCGTCCTTGCTCCGCCGGGCGCGCCGCCCGTGCCCGAGGCGCCGAACGGCGAGCCCCCCGCGACGGCCGTCGGCGCCGTCCCGGCGGAGGCGGGCGCCGCCTCGGCGGGCTTGTCCCCCTCGGGGGTGAAGTTGTGCACAGAGGCGCTGCTATCGTGAGCCGGTCATGGCTCGGGACCGGGAAGTGGAGTGGCAGCTCGACGCCGTCGACCTGCGCCCGGTGGCCAGGTGGCTGGACTCGCGGCCCCGCGGGAACGTCTCGATCGAGCGGGAAGGCTCCACGAACCTCCGCGACCGGTACCTGGACACGGTGGACTGGCGGCTGCACCGGGCGGCATCGACGCTCCGAATCCGGTCGGCCGGCCGCCGCTCCGAGGCCACGCTCAAGTCGAAGGGCACGCTCGTCGACGGGCTCCGCGACCGTCGTGAACTGACCGAACCGCTGGCGTCGGCCGACCCGGAGGCCGTCAAGGCGCTCCCCGGCGAGGTCGGCCGAACCGTGCGCGCGCTGGCGGGGCGTCGCCGCCTGCGGCCGCTGTTCGAGATCCGGAACCACCGCGACGTCTATGCGGTGACCGTCGACGGCTCGAAGGTGGGGGAGCTCTCGCTCGACGACACCTCGATCCCGATCGCGCCCGGTCGTCCTGCCCGCCTGCAGCGCGTCGAGATCGAGGTCGAACCCGGCGCCGTCGAGGCGGTCGGCCCGTTCGTCGAGGAGCTGAAGTCGGCGACCGGGCTGCGGCCGGCGGTCGCGTCGAAGTTCCAGGCGGGACTCCTCGCGGCCGGGCTCGTGCCGCCGGCGCCCGACGACCTCGGGCCGATCGTGATCGGCGACCAGGTGACCGTTGGCGAGCTGGCGTTCGGCGTGCTGCGGACCCAGTTCGCGATCTTCCTCGAACGCGAACCCGCGTCCCGGCTCGGCGAGGACCTCGAGGGGGTGCACCAGATGCGGGTGGCGACCCGCCGGATGCGCGCGGCGATGTCGCTGTTCCGCGAGGCGCTGCCGGTCCGCGCCGAACGCCTCCGCGAGGAGCTCCGGTGGATCGCCGGCGTCCTCGGCGAGGTGCGCGACCTCGACGTCCAGCTCGAGCAGCTCGCGCAGTGGGAGACGGACCTGCCGGCCGAGGACGTCGCCGGGCTGGAGCGACTCGTTGGCCATCTGCGCGAACGCCACGCCGACGCCCGGGCCGCGATGCTCGAGGCACTCGACTCCCGGCGGTACGAACGCCTCACCGCCGGGATGACCGACCTGCTCCGCCGGGGGCCGCTCCGCCGCTCCGCGGCCTCGCGAATGCCCGCGCTGGTGGCCGCCCCCGACCTGGTCCGTCGCCGGTTTCGGCCCGTGCGCAAGCGGGGCGACGCCATCCGGCAGTCCTCGCCGCCCGAGGACTTCCACGCGCTGCGGATCCGGTGCAAGCGCCTCCGCTACGCGATCGAGTTCCTATCGCCGCTCGCCCCCAAGCAGTCCGACAAGCTGATCCGCCGGCTGGTGCTCGTCCAGGACTGCCTGGGCGAACATCAGGATGCGCAGGTCGCGATGCAGCGCCTGCGCGAGATGGCCGAGGAGCCCGGGCTGCCGCCGCGGGTGGTGTTCCTGCTCGGGCGGATCGATGAGCGGTACGCCGTGCGGGGGGCCGCCCTGCGGGAGGCGTTCCCCGAGGTGTACACGGGCATCCGCGGCAAGGCGTGGGACAACCTCCGGAGGGTGCTCGACGAGCGGCGGCGCGCGGTGCTGGCGACCTACCCGGCGGCGCCGCCGCGCGCCCCGCGCCTGCGCCCGGCGCCCCCGCCCAAGGCTGCCGCATCGAGGCCCGCGATGCCCGCCGACTCCGATCCGCCCCCCGGACTCGTCGCGGTGCGGGACTGACGTGGAGGTCATCCTCGTCCGGCACGCCATCGCGGCCGAGCGCGACTTCCAGCAGTGGCCGGACGACCGCGGCCGGCCGCTCACCGAGCAGGGAGAGGAGCGCATGCGCCGCGCCGCCCGAGGGCTCGGTCGGGTCGTGCCCGAGGTCGACGTGATGTTCTCGAGCCCGCTCGTCCGGGCCTGGCGGACCGCCGAGATCCTGCACGAGGAGATCGGGTGGCCGTCGCCCGAGGCCTGGTCGCAGCTCGAGCCCGACCGCCCGGCGTCGCAGCCCGTGCGGTCGTTGGCGCCCCTCGCCGAGGCCGGGCGGGTCGCCCTGGTCGGCCACGAGCCGGGGCTCTCCGAGATCGCCTCGTACCTGCTCGCCGGGGCCGGGCATCGGGGGGTCGACCTCGAGATGAAGAAGGGC
>DATLUW010000536.1:0-5013 GCA_035577825.1 Actinomycetota bacterium
GTCCATCCGAGTCTCGCCCAGGACGCGGGGGATTGCCATCGGGCTTTGGCCCTAGAGCGATCGGGAAACCGGGCACCCCGGACCAACGACGGAGGCGGGCGCACATGGAACGCACAGCCGGAGCCCAGGAGGGTCCGATCGCAGGGCCGCATCGTGGGGTCCAGGCAGACGAACCGAACCGGGCGAGAGGAGCCACCGAGCCGGCAGCGAGCGAGGCGATCACCACCGCGGATGTGCGAGCGAACCCCCCTTCGGGACCCCCCCGAACCGGCGGCGCCCCGTCACCTCGAAGGCCGAGGTGGCGGGGCGCCGTGGTGTTGGGCCGCCGCTGGCGGGTCCAACCCGCCGAACGGCGCTGCGCGTTCATCGCGTGGAGCGGCGGCTCCGCAGGCGGCGCTCGTACAGCATCTCCTTGCGGGTGGACGTGGTGTACGCCGCCGGTGCCATCCTCGGCCTCACCGACTCCAGACGTTCGGCCTGCTCGAGGAGCTCGCCCGCCTTCGCGCTCGTCGGCGCCGCCTTCCGGAGCTCGGCGGCGGCGCCCGCCAGGTGCTGGCGGGCCTCGTCGAACCGCCCCTCGTCGGCCATCCGCATGGCCGCCTCTTGCGCCCGGGCGGCCTTGAGGACCAGCACCTCCTCGACCACCTCGGCGTCGGCGCCCGCGGCGGCGGCCTCGTCGGCCGAGACCGCGTTCACCATTACGGGAACGGTGACCTCGTGCAGGCCGACCTCGGAGCCGATCGCTGCGTACCGCACGACCAGGTCGGCGGCCTTCGCCACGCCGAGCGTCGCCAGGTTGGGGATGCGCAGCGTGAACACCACCCGCCGCCTCTCGTCCGCGAACGCGTCCCCGAGCTGCACCAGCACCCCGCCGGCGACGGCCAACGACGGATGGTCGTTCAGGACGCCGAGCATCTCGACGGCGCCGCTCGGGCGGATCTCGACAGCGACGTTCTGCGCGACGAGCGCGAGCAGGCCCTCGAACTCCTCCGCGAAGATCCCGGGCGCCTCCTCCGGCGAAGCCGCGTAGAACGCGCGCCCCCGGCCCGAGTCGGCCATGCCGGTCATGAGCTCTTCGTCGAACCCGTCGCCGAACCCGATCGTCGTGGTCCCCACGCCGATCTCGGACGCCGACGCGGCCATCTTGGCGAGCTCGCCGCGGTCGATGACGCCGACGTTCGCCTGGCCGTCGGACAGCAGCAGGATCCGCCGCGGGCCGTCGCCCGGCGCGTGCCGGAGCTGCTCGAGCCCGAGCAGCCAGCCACCGGACAGGTTGGTGGAGCCGCCCGCCCGGATGGCGCCGATCGCGGCCAGCGCGGCCTGCCGGTCGAGCTCGCCGAACGGCACGACGAGCTGCACGGCGTCGTCGTAGGCCACGACGGAGAGCCGGTCGCCCGGCGCGAGCCGCCGGACGAGGAACGCCGCGCACTCCTTCGCCACCTCGAGCTTGTCCCCGGCCATCGAACCGCTCCGGTCGATCACCACCGCGAGCGAGAGCGGCGGGCGCTGGACGCCGTGGGGTGCTGACGGAGCCGTGAGCTCGAGCATCGCGTTCACCTCGTGCTCGGTCTCGACGGCGAGGAGCTCGTGTTCGAGTCGGATGTTCGCCTTCATCGCGTGAACCTCCCTCTCTGCTTGGTGCGTGAAGATTATGCTCGGCGCAGAATCCTGTCAACCCATGGCCGAATGGTGCTAGCCTTTGGCCATGATGACAGGTCCCACCGACACGACGTCGGGATCGGACGACCCGGGCTACTACGAGGCGGTCGGCCGGGCGATCCGGGTCCTTCGAACCGAACGCGGCCTCGAGCGCAAGGAGCTCGCCGAGGCGTCCGGGCTCTCGTACCCCTACCTGTCCGAGATCGAGACCGGGCGCAAACGTCCGTCGTCGAAGGCGCTCTTCGTGATCGCCGAGGCGCTGGGCGTGCGGCCGTCCGAGGTCCTCACGCTCGCCGACCGCTACGGCGGGCGGACGTCGACCGGCCCCGCCACGGCGGCGTCTTTCGTGACCGCCCCCGTCCAGCCGGCCCCCAGCCCCGCTCCGCCACCACCAGCCGCCGCCTCGACTGCGGTCGCCGCCGGCGACCCGCCCGCAGCCGGGTCGGCCGGGCCCGCCCGGGCCGCGGCCGCTCCGATGCCCGCGCCGACCGCGCCGCATGCACGCGCCTCCGGGTGGCGATGGTTCGAACGGGGCCCGGCCTCGACGGACGAGGCGGCGGGCCCGCCCGCGCAGCGGTTCGCGGTGGACGGGTCACCGATCGACCCCGAGCGGGACCGCCTGCTCGCGGACGTCGCCCGCACCGCCGGCGACCTGTCGACCGACGACCTCGCCGCGCTGCTCGACCTGGCCCGGCGGCTGGCCCGCTCGACCGACCGCCCCTGAGGGCCGGCCCGTGGACACCGGGACCGGCGGCAGCGACGTCGGCGGCCCGCGGCGATAGGCTCGCCGGCGACATGGTCCGCGCCCGAGCCGTTCCCGTCGCCGCCGCCCTGCTCGCCGCCGTCGTCGTCGGGATGGCATCGCCGGCGTTCGCCTCGGAGCGTCCGGTGCGGCCGCGAACGCCCAAGCCCGGCTCGGTGAGCATCTCGTTCGTCGGGGACACGATCCTCGGCGACACCCCGAGCCTCCCCGCCGACCCCGCGCACTACCTCGACGCGGTGAAGGGTTCGCTCGACCACGCGGACGTCGTGTTCGGGAACCTCGAGGGCACGCTCACGACCTCGACCGACTCGAAGTGCGGCTCGAATCCGTCGCCGAACTGCTTCGACTTCAAGAACCCGCCCTCGTACGGCGGGGTGTTCGCGGGCGACGGGTTCGACGTCATGAACAGCGCGAACAACCACTCGCACGACTTCGGCGAGCTCGGCGTCCTGCAGACCTCGGCCTCGCTGCAGCGGCACGACATCGACCAGACCGGGCTCCCCGGCCAGATCGCGATCGTCACGGACGGGAAGACCAAGGTGGCGTTCGTCGGGTTCGCCCCCTATTCGAACACCTGCAACCTGCTCGACTACGGCGCGGCGAAGACGCTGATCCGGCGCGCGGTCGGCGCGGCCGATGTCGTGGTCGTGTACATGCACGCCGGGGCCGAGGGTGCGGGCGCGACCCACGTCACCGGGCGCGAGGAGTACGCGTTCGGCGAGGACCGGGGGAACCCGCGGAAGTTCGCCCACTTCGCGGTCGACAACGGAGCGGACCTGGTGCTCGCCAGCGGACCGCACGTGCTGCGCGGGATGGAGTTCTACCGGCACCGCCTCATCGCGTACTCGCTCGGGAACTTCGCAGCCTTCCACAACTTCGGCACCGGCGGCGTGCTGTCGCTCTCCGGCATCCTGCAGGTCACCGTCGGGCCGCACGGGTGGTTCGGCTCGGGCCACCTCGTGTCGACGAAGCTGAACGACGCCGACCAGCCCCACCACGACTGGTCGCACCAGGCGGTCGAGCTCGTCCACACGCTGTCGAACGACGACTTCGGCCCGCACGCCGCGCGGTTCTCCGACGAAGGCCTGATCACGCCCCCGTCGTGAACGCGGGCTGTCGGTGGCTCGTCAGTGGTGGTCGGGGTGCGAGTACACGCCGACGACGTTGCCGGCCGGGTCGGTGAGCGCGCCCGTCTGCATGTGGTCGTCGACCTGGTTCGGGCCGTAGACCCGCCCGCCGCCGAGCGACTCCGCCTTGACCAGCGCCGCCTCGACGTCCGGGACCTTGGCGTACACGGTCGCCCACTGCGCCTCGTCGCCCGACCCCAGCCCGCCGCCGACGCCCTCGCCGGCGCCCTGGACGAGCGCGTAGCCCGGGAAGTCGGCGTTGTCGACCGTCCATCCGAACAGGCCCGTGTAGAACTCCTGCGTCGTCGACGCCTCCGAACCCAGCACCTCGAACCAGTCGACCGGCGCGCCCTGCCCGGCGGACGGGCCCGGCGGGTCCGTCCCCGGATCGGCCGCCTTCACGATTCCGACCTGGAGCCCGTCGGGGTCGGCGAACCGCGCGTACGTCACAAACGGCGTCTCGGTGAGCGGGACGAGCACCCGAGCGCCCATCGCCTGCGCCCGGTCGAGCAGCGCCTGCGGGTCGGCGTCCTCCACATAGAACGTGACGTACGGGTCCGCCGTCCCGACGCCGCCGTTGATCCCGCCGCCGCCGTTCGTATCGATTAGGACGTAGTCGGCCCCGGGGATCTCCTGCGTCCCCCACCCGAACAGCTCCGCATAGAACCGCGCGAGCGCCGCCGCGTCCGGCCCCGCCATCTCGAAGTGCACCACCCGGTTCCCCATCCCACGCCTCCTTCCCTTGGTTCCTACGACGAACCGCACCGCCCCGGTTCGACGGCGGCGCCGATGTTCACACTTCGGACACCAACAGGCTCTGCGCGCCGGCGCCGAACCGGCCGCGCCCGTCCCACAGCCGGCTCTGCGTGAACCCGATCCCCTCGCGCCCCAGCCGGCTGACCGCGTCGAGGCAGACCCAGTCCCCCTCCGGCATCCGCGCCAGGTGCACCGACAGGTCGAGGTTGATGAACAGGAACTCGCCCAGCGGCAGCTCCCAGCTGGTGCCGTTCGCCGAGTCGGCGGCCGCCAGCACGCGTGTGAGCGGGGACACCGGTTCGCCCTCGATCAGCGGGACCCGCATCCGCATCCAGACGGCCGCCGGGCCGGGTTCGACCCAGTTGCCGGCGGCGTGGCGCCACTCCATCGCGTCGAAGTAGTTCGGCCGCCACGGCATCGCGAACCCGGCGACCTCGGGGCATTCGAGCGGGGGCGGGAGCTCCGTCGGCGGGAGATTGCGCTCCTCGTCCAGCGCCCCGGCGGGACGGATGCGCCACACCGACGCGCGGGCGACCTCGGCGTCGCCGTCCCGCAGCACGGCCTCGGCGAGCTGGACCCGCTTGCCAGGCCGGACGACCCGCGCGTCGATCCCGAGCGGCCGGATCGGCACGGGCTTCATGACCTCGACGACCACCCGCGAGACGACCATCTCCGGCGGGTCGAGCGCCTCGACCGCACGGCCGAGCA
>DATLUW010000537.1:0-2018 GCA_035577825.1 Actinomycetota bacterium
CTGTACGGCTCCGGGCTCCGGGTCTCGGAGGTCTGCGGCTTGACGGTCGACCGGCTGGACCTCGACCGGCGGCGCGTGGTGGTCCTGGGGAAGGGCTCGAAGGAGCGCGATCTGCCCCTCACGGAGCACGCGGCGGACGCCGTGGAGGAATACGCGGGGGAGTGGCGGGGTTGGTTTGGCCCCGAAGGGCGGTCCGAGATGTTCTTCAATCTCCGGAATCACCCCATCAAGCCGCGCGACGTGCGGTCGATGGTGGAAAGATACCGGCGAAAGGTGCTCCCGGATCGACACCTCAGCCCGCATACGCTGCGACACTCGTTCGCGACGCATCTGCTGGAGGGAGGCGCCGACATCAGGTCCGTGCAGGAGTTGTTGGGCCACGCGAGTCTGGGGACGACCCAGCGGTACACGCACGTCTCGAGGTCGAGGCTGCAGGCCGCCTACCGGCAGAGCCACCCGAGGGCGTGATGGCGAGGACGTCGAAGACCGCGCTGCCCGTGAGCGAAGAGCTGATGGAGCTCTGGCGCGAGTTCAAGGCGACCGCGTCCGCGTCCGCCCGCGAACGGCTGATCCTGCACTACGCGCCGCTCGTGAAGTACGTGGCCGGCCGTGTCGCGACCGGGCTCCCGGCGACCGTCGAGCAGGCCGACCTCGTGTCCTACGGGATGTTCGGGCTGATCGACGCGCTGGACAAGTTCGACCTCGATCGCGCGATCAAGTTCGAGACGTACGCGATCCCACGCATCAAGGGCGCGATCATCGACGAGTTGCGGGCGATGGACTGGGTGCCCCGGTCGGTGCGGTTCAAGGCGCGCGAGATCGACAAGGCGATGGCCGACCTCGAGTCGAAGCTGAAGCGCGCCCCCACCGAGATCGAGCTGGCGGAGCACCTCGGAGTCACTATCGGGGAGCTGCACTCCACCGTCACGCAGATCTCGTTCGTGTCGGTGATGGCCCTCGACGAGGTGGTCGCGGTGGGCGACGACCGCAGCGAGGGCGTGACCCTGCTCGACACGCTGGCCGACGGCGGCGACCCGACGTCCGGCCTCGAGGGACAGGAGACGCGCGGACTCCTCGCTGCCGCGATCAACTCGCTCAACGAGCGCGAGAAGATCGTGGTCACGCTCTACTACTTCGAGGGCATGACGTTGGCGGAGATCGGGGAGATCCTCGGCGTGACCGAGTCCCGCGTGTGCCAGATCCACACCAAGGCCGTCGGCCAGCTCCGCGGCCACCTGGTCGAGACGCCCGACGCCTGACGCGAGGCGACTCCCGGCTCACGACGGCGGTCCTCTCCCCGCTCACCGGGCGAAGGTCGCCCGATTCATGCCGCGAGGTGGATCACGTCGTCGAGGTTCCCGCCGCCGAGCAGCAGCATCGGGTCGATGTAGACGCCGTCCAGCCGCGCGCTGAAGTGGAGGTGCGTCCGGTCGGACCCCGGATGACCCTGGCCGGTGGCGCCGATCACCGCCCCGGCCCTCACCACCTGGCCCTTCTTCACCCCCACCACGGAGACCCAGGAGTACGAGGTCCGGACGCCGCCCGCGTGGTCGATCGAGATGAACAGCGACCCGGCGACCGTTCCGGCGAACGAGACCGTGCCGTCCGCCGGCGCCCGGATCGGCGTGCCGAACGGCGCGGCGATGTCGATCCCCCGGTGTCCGGCGCTGTACGGGTCGGGCGGCGGCTCGTACGCCCGGATCACCGTCCCGTGGACCGGCCACCGGTACGTCCCGAACCCCGGGCCGGAGTCCGCCGCCGCCACGCCCGGCGCCCGCGCGGCCGTCCAGAGCCCTGCGATCCGGAGCCCTGCCGACGACGCCGCTGCCCGGAACCCCGGGATCGACGCCGCAGCCGGGAATCCCGCGCCGCCGCCGGCGGCCGCTCCGCCCTCAGTGACCGCCCCGGCCGGCGCTGCCCCCGCGAACAGGCCGAACGTTACCGCGGCGGCGATCACCGCCCCTCGTAGATGCATGTCGGGTGCCTCCCCTCCCGGCACCCGGAGATCAGCGAACCAG
>DATLUW010000538.1:0-5047 GCA_035577825.1 Actinomycetota bacterium
ACGCGCGGGCAGTGCTTCATGCCCACGCAGGTCGCGACGCGGTTCGACGGCTGCAGCTCGAGGTGCGTCACCTCGTAGCGAGGCATGCCTTCGGTGACGTGCCAGCCGGCGTGTCCGTCGTGCCTTCCGCTGAGCACGCCGAAGTCCGTGGCGACGTACAGCGTGTGCGTCTGGTCGTCACGGACGATGTCGGCCACCGGGAGGTCGCCGGAGTTCGTCGGCGTCGGGAACGCGCTCGTGCCGCTCTCGACGTTGAGGTTCGTAAACGTGCCGTTCTCCAGGACGTCGAACACGTGGCCCGGAGTCGTCGGCGTCGCCGCGTTGTAGCCCGAGTACGAGATCCACGCGTGACCCGAATCCGACGGGTCGATCGTGATCGCGCTCGGGTAGCGGGTCGGCGAGGCGCCGGAGGTGGAGCTGTCGATCCGGTGCCAGACGACGGATGCCGGGTTGACCGCGTCCGCGTTGTGCGTCACGAAGACGCGGCCCGCAGACGTGGTCGCCCAGAGCGTGCCGTGGTCGGCGCCGTCACGGGCCATCCACGAGACGAAGCCGCCTGCGCGGTCCGCGCCGTAGACGGAACCGGTCAGGTCGCCCGCCATGTTCGCGCCGGCAGGCCCGCCGAGCGGCTGGTAGTCGCCGCAGGTCGGCGACGCGCCCGAGGTCACGAACTCGGGGCAGTTCGCCTCGTAGAAGGCGATGTCCGGCGTCGTTTGCTGCGGAGTGCTCACGTGCCCGGCCCCGAACGCCCAGCTGCGCCACACGTGCTGGAAGCCCTGGAAGACCGGATGCGTTCCGGCGGGCGGGTTCGGATCGGCGATCTGCGGCCAGTAGAACGAGGCCGTCTCGCCGCTCGCCTGGATGTTCCCGGTCGAGATGACCCACTTCGTCGGGTCACCGTTCTCGAAGTTGACGTCGCCGAAGCCGCTCGTGAACCCGTTGCCCAGCCAGTTCGGGGTCGTCGAGTCGAAGAAGGCGTCGCCGCCGTCGCCGTAGATCACCTGGGTGAAGGTGTCCCGGTCGCAGTTCGGACCGTTGGCCCAGGTGCCGTTGTCCTGCGTCCCGCCGAGCACGCGGCACGTGCTGAACGGATCGATCGCGACGTTCCAGAACTGGATCGAGCTGCCCAGCGTCTGGTCGATGTGGCTCAGCTCCGTCGGCACGCGCGACAGCAGCCGCTTGCATGAGAGGTAGCTGCCCGACGTCGGCGGCAGCGGGCCGCCGCCGTTGCGGTGCGGCTCGTCGCACTGCGACGAGGTGTTCGCGAACGACCCAGTTGTGCGGATTATGCCGCCGTCCGAGCCCTCGAAGATCTGGGTCGGGTTCGACGGGTTGATCGCGATCGCGTGCTGGTCGGGATGGATGCCATTCGGCGAGAAGACGCAGCCGTTGTCGAAGTAGGGCGCGTAGGCGCACCACGTCGCCGGCTGGTTCGTCGCGTCGTACGACAGGTCGGTGAACGTCCGGCTGTTGTTCGCGCCGTCCGGGTCGCCCGCGGTCGTCGAGTAGAGGACCTCGCGGCCGTTGGAGCGGCCGTTGCCGCAGCCGACGCCCTTCGTGTCGCACGGCTGCTCGCCGTACTCGTTCGAGCCGATGATGTACACCGTGTCCGGCATGCCCGAGGGCGAGTAGACGTCCTCGTCGTACCAGCACTGGCCGGTACAGAAGTCGTCCGTCGCGAAGTACGGGCTCGCGGTCGTCTTGGACGTGAGGTTCTGCCACCCGTTGTACGTCGTCGGGAACGTCGTCGTGTCCGGCGGAGGCGTCGCCCCGGCGGCCTGGGACGCGAGCAGCGCCGCCGCCGGCTGGTTCGCGTTGTCGAGCCGCCAGAAGTTCGAGGCGGTCGCGCCGGAGATGCCGGCCCCGTTCGCAGCACCGTCGGTCAGGTAGATCCGCGTCTTCGCGTTCTTGACCGTCAGGTCGAACATCGTGCGGTCGGGAGACGGGAACTGCGCTGCGAAGACCTGATGGAAGTCGGTCGGCGAGGCCGAGCCGTCGAGCGCCGGCGAGCGACGCCAGAGGCCAGCCTCGAAGGCCGACGCGTACACCGTCGTCGGGTTGAGCGGGTCGAGCTTGACCTTCGTGACGCCGAAGTTCGCCGGGCCGCCGTTCCAGACCTCGGTGAACGTCGCGCCGCCGTTGGTCGACTCGTAGAGACCGGGGGAGTTGGCGCCCGGCTCGAGCCGTGACGTCCCGCCACTGCCGATCACGTGCGAGAGGCCGCGTACGGCCTGTGCCGAGCCCACGAAGATGTGGTTCTTGTTGTTCGGGTCGATCGCGATCGAGTTGATCGCGCGGCCGAGGAACGCGTCGCCGTGGTTGACGCAGCTGTACGTCGCGTTGTCGACGCACGTGTCGCCGAGCTTCGTCCACGTGTTGCCCGCGTTGGTCGACTTGTAGATGCCGACGCCGGACTCACAGCCGGACGAGCAGTGGTTGCCCTCACCGGTGCCCAGGTAGAGCGTCTTGTGCTTCGGGTCGGTCGGGTCGAGATACAGCGCCCCCGTCGAGTGCTGGTCGAGCGCGTTATCCGTCAGCCGACGCCACTTCGGGTTCGCTGAGAGCGCATCGTCCGTCCGCCAGACGCCGCCACCCGCGGGGGTCGCCCAGACGGTGCACTGATCGCTCTTGCCCTTCGTCCCGCAGTCCGGAGAGACCACCAGTGCAGTGATGCGGCTGGCCGTCTGATTCGTGGCGCCGCTGAACGACGTCACACCGGGCTGGACCGCGAGCTGCCGCGGCCCGTACTGGTGCCACGGCGGACCGTTATTCCAGAGGAACGATCGGCCAGAGGCCCGCAGGCGAGCGTCGCGCTTGGCGATCCGCGCGAACGTCGCCTGTGCCCGCGCGACGACAGCCGGCGGGATCGCATTCGCCGGATAGGTCCGGATGGCCGACTCCCACGCCGCCGCGCTTGCCGGGCCGAGACCCGGCGTGTCGACCGCCGACTCCGTCTCGGAGACCGCGGCCTTCGGCGTGTAGATCGTCGTTCCCGACGACTTCGCCAACAGCAACGTGAGGAACAGCGCCAGCGTCGCGCCCACGAGGAACACTCCCGTGATGACGACGACGCGGGACTTCGTCATGGAACTCGGCATAGATCCCCCAATCCGCCTCGAGAAACCTGAGTTGTTCGTCCCCCCGCGGGCCGACATCCGGCCGACCCGACGCGGCGTTATATGCGCGCCTACATCACCTTGTCAAGCGAGAACCGCTTGGCGCGTTAGCCGACGGCGGCGGCAGCGTCCACCAGCCCGGCGCCGTAGGCGTCGGAGAACCCGATCGGGTCGTCCTGCTCGACGTGGCAGAAAGCGGTCGGGCACGGCGTGCCGTCGAGCGCCGGCGCGGCGTTGTCCGGGTCGTTCGGGCCCATGAAGTTGACCGGCGAGCGGTCGGCCGTGTCCGTCAGCCGTCGCACGAGCGCCGCGGGCCTGCCGACGAGCTCCGGATGCTCCGAGAGCACGAGGGCCGCGACGCCGGCGGCGTTCGGCGCGGACATCGAGGTGCCCTGGAGCCACCCGTACGCGTCGCCGCGGGCGGTGAAGCAGGCCGCGTTGGAGATCGAGCTCTCGAACGGGTCGGTGCAGATCAGGCCGTTCTTGGCGAGGGCGCCGAAGGACCCCCACCGGCCGAAGAGCACGTCTCCCGGACCGCCGTCGTAGCCGGGGATCTCGAACGCGCGGGCGCCGCCGGGAGCCGCGAGGTCGACCCGGGAGCCGTAGTTCGAGTAGTAGGCGAGCTGGTCGCGGGCGCCGACGTGCGAGCGCCAGCGCAGCGGCACGGAGGCGGGGGCCTGGCCGATCGCGTTGGCGGTCGCCGAGACCATCGTCACACCGGGGACGCCGCCGGGGATGACGAGGCCGCCGCGCAGGTCGAAATCCTCCGGGAACTCGGTGCCGGGCGTGACGGTCGCGATGCCCTCAGGGCCGAGCGAGACCTGGCCGACGCCCTTCAACTGCTGTCCTTCGAGCATCAGGTTGACGCGGTCGACGCGCACGTGCGCGTTCCCCGCGGCGGCGAAAACCGGAACGCCGCGCGAGAGGCAGTAGTCGACCGCATCCTTGAAGAGCAGGAAGTCGTCGACCTGGGCGGGGTCGGACGGGTCGGCGTACGCCTCGATCGACATGTTCACGAGGTCGATCCGCGGGTCGGAGCAGGCAGCGAGGAGGCCGGAGAGGATCCAGGTCGAGAGCCCGCCGAGCCCGGCCGCCATCACCTTGTAGGAGCCGATCTTCACGCCGGGCGCAACGCCGTTCGAGGCGAAGCCGTTCAGGGCGCCGGCGATCCGGCTCGCGACCCAGGTGCCGTGGCCCTCGAAGTCGCCGTCGCGGCAGTCGCGCAGGCCCTTCCGGTCGATCACGCCGAGGCCGTAGAGCGCGATCAGGTCGGAGCAGGGGATGAAGTTGCCGCCGAGCCGCGGGTCGACGACGCCGCGGAGCTCGCGGTGGTTCGCGTCGACGCCCGTGTCCAACACCGCTACTGCAATCGAACGGTCGCCGGTCGTGCGGCGCCACGCGCCCTGGACGTCCATCCGGTCGTCGTCCCACTGGAAGAGGGAGTGCCACGGGTCGGCGACGGGGTCCGAACCGGCGCCGTCGCCCGGGCCGTGGCCCTGGCCGCCGCCGCGCGGGCCTTCGGCGAAGTGGTCGGACGTGAAGAGCGTGTCCGGGAAGAGGTCGGTGACCGAGCGGTTGGCGGAGACGCGCGTGTCGAAGCCGCTCGCGCGGGGGACGACGGCGAGCGCGTCGATCTGGCTCAGGTCTGCGAGAACGATGCCGCCGGCAGCCACGACCTGGGCGCGCATCTGCGCCGGGGTCGTCTGCGGCGTGAACCGGACGACGGTGACGCCGAAGGGGTTGCCGGCAGCCGAGGCGGAGCCTGCAAAGACACAGGCAATGCCGCAAACCGCAACAAGGAGGGTGCGCCGCTTCACCTTGCTGCAGGCGTCGGCACGATCAGGGTCCTACTAGATCACCCTTCCGGGGTAGGTCTAGCCGTGCGGCTTCGCCATCTTGCGGTAGTCGAGCGCCTCGTCGAGCGTTGCCTC
>DATLUW010000539.1:0-2644 GCA_035577825.1 Actinomycetota bacterium
GTAAACAGCCCGAAGCCCACGAGTGCCGACAGCCACGACAAGCGTCGGACGAACATCTCCCTCTTCCTCTCGCCGATCGATGCGTGAGGGGCCGCATCGACGTGCGCGCGCATCTTCGACCCGCGGGGAGCCGCGGTGCAATACGGGCGGCCTCAGGAGCGCGTTCGCGCGATGAGGCGGAGGATCTCGAGGTACAGCCAGACGATCGTGGCGAGGAGACCGAACGCCGAGTACCACTCGTACTCCTTCGGCGCTCCGAGCTTGACGCCCTGTTCGATGAACCCGAAGTCCAGCATGAGGTTCAGCGCGGCCACGATGCAGATCACCACGCTGATGGCGATGCCGACCGGGTTCCCGGGGTCGGTCCAGAACAGCAGGTTCAGGCCGAAGATCGACAGGACCCACCCGGCGAAGTACATGAGGCCGATGCCCAGGGTCGCGACCACGATCACGCGCACGGCCTTGCTCGTCAGCCGGAACGCCCGGGACAGGTAGAGCACGAGACAGGCGAGCACCGTGGCGAGCGACGCCAGCAGCGCCTGCGCCACGATCCCGTCGTAGTAGGCCTCGTACACGCGGGAGATCGCGCCGATCCACAGACCGGTGAGCACCGCGTACAGCAGGCCGACCGGGAACGCCAGGCGGGGGTTGGCCGCGGCGGCGACCGTGAGCGCGATCAGGACGAGGTAGCCGAGAAACATCCACAGGCTGGAGGTCATGAGGATGTTCGCGGCGGCCCGCCAGCCGATGCCGGCGAACCCGGCCGTCACGACGAGCAGGAACACGGCCTTCGCCACCGTGCCCCCGACGGTCATCGTGCGCACCGCCGCGGCCTGCTTCGGACGGGCCTCGGCCCGGGTGAACGTCGTCTCGTTCAGCATCTGGTGCGCCATGGAGTTCCTTCCGGTTGGCTCGGTGGCGCATCTTGCCACGCGCCAAGCACCGGTCGGCGTCCCGCCGTGAGAGCGGGCGCGGCTACGCGACCGGCGCGGCGGCCGGAACGAGCTCGGCGCCGGGGAGGACCCAGTCGATCGCCCACGGGCCGAGGTCCGCGAGCCGGAGCATCGCGGCACGCGACTCCTCGTCGGCGGGCGTCCCGGCCACCACGCGGACTCCCGGCCTCTCGGACAGCGTGAGCGCGGTCGACACCAGGCGGATGAGCCCGACCTCGGGGTGCAGGTAGCGCTTGACCCTGCCGGTTCCCGCGGCGACGTCGTGGCGCTCCCACAGCTCGACGAACCTCGGCGACACATCGGACAGCTCCCGCACGAGCTCCATCCACGCGGGCTCGCCGACGTGTTCGGCCATGTTGGCGCGGAAGCGCGCGACCACGTACGCGACGTCCTCCTGTTCGACGATCAGGTCGCGCCACGCGGGCTGCGTGAACAGCAGCCACAGGATGTTGCGGTACCGCGCCGGCACCTTCGAGTAGTCGCCCATCAGCGCGGCCTGCGCCCGGTTCCACCCGACGATGTCGTAGCGGGGGCTGACCACCTGGGCGGGGTACGGATGCATCGCCTCGACGAGCTCGCGGACGGCCGGCTCGCAGACCTCGACCGCATGCACCGCGTGATCCGCCACGCCCGCGAGCGTGAACAGGTGCGAACGCTCTGACTGGTCGAGACGGAGCGTCCGGGCCACGGCCTCGAGCACCTGGCCCGAGGCGTTGATCTGGCGGCCCTGCTCGAGCCACGTGTACCAGGTCACCCCGACGCCGGAGAGCTGGGCGACCTCCTCGCGCCGGAGGCCGGGCGTCCGCCGCCGCAACCCCGGCGGCAGGCCGACGTCCGCCGGCGTGAGGCGTTCGCGTCGCGTTCGCAGGAACCCGGCCAGCTCACGGCGGCGTTCGGCGTCGATCGCCTGCCGGCTCGGCGCGTCGGCCGTGGGGATCACGGGTGCCAGTTCGTCCATGGAACCAGTATGCGGCCGTCGGGATCCTGTTGCCAGGTGCTGGCGATACCAGGATGACCACGCTCTTGGTACCAGGTTGTGATGTGCAGCACACTCGCCCCAAACCGGAATGAGGGCGGCGAGGGCCGGGTTGCCAACCGTATGACCCCGGCCCGCCACCAGGAACGGAGCGCACACATGACGAGAACGGATCGGATCGCGGAGGGGCGGCTCAGCGGCCAGGCCCAGGCGTGGGTGGTGCTCGCGCTGGTCTGCCTCGGCCAGTTCATGGTCGTGCTCGACATCTCGATCGTGAACGTGGCGCTCCCCTCGATCCAGGCCGAGCTGGGCTTCAGCGCCTCCGGGCTGCAGTGGATCCTGAACGCCTACACGCTGGCGTTTGCCGGGTTCCTCCTGCTGGGCGGACGGGCCGGCGACCTGTTCGGGCGGAGAAGGATGTTCCTCGCCGGGCTCGGGCTGTTCACGGCGGCGAGCTTCGTCGGCGGGCTCGCGCAGAGCCAGGGAACGCTGATCGCGGCGCGGGCGCTGCAGGGGCTGGGCGCCGCGGTCCTCGCGCCGGCGACCCTCACGATCCTCACGACGACCTTCCGCGAGGGCGCGGCCCGGGCGCGCGCGCTCGGCGTGTGGAGCGCCGTCGCGGCGGCGGGCGCCTCCGCGGGCGTGCTGCTCGGCGGCATCCTCACGGAGCTCATCTCGTGGCGGTGGATCCTGTTCGTGAACGTCCCCGTGGGTA
>DATLUW010000540.1:0-4996 GCA_035577825.1 Actinomycetota bacterium
CGCCCACCCAGAGGCCGTTCGAGCCCTTCCCCGCAACGACCTCGATGTGGTCGAGGAACCCCGTTCGCGTGAGCATCTGGACGGCCGCCTGCCGCTTCCCGGATTGGAGGGTCGCGGTCTGGGCGCCAAGCACGGAGACGACTGGCCGCGACAGCGGCAGCCCGCGGAGACCGGCATCCAGCAGCGAGATCCGGAACGCCGCCCGGTCGAAGGAGAGCGGGATATCGGCGGACGCGCGGAGGCCCGAGGGCGCGCCGGTCGCGTCGCTCTGGTGCTGGGCGACGGCGGCGTTCCCGGCGGAGGACACCACCAGCGGGCCGGTCGCGGCAGCGATGCCGACGACGGCTCCCGCCCCGATCACGGCGACCAGCACCGGAGGGAACCGCCGCAGCCGCACCAGCGACCGGGCGAACGCCCCGGGCAGGGAGCGAACGGATGCGAGCTTCACGATGCGGGCCCTTCGTTCGTCACGATTGCATCCACAGGAGCGGGACACCCGAGGACGTCAGGGTCCCCACCTGCCGCCCCTGCGTGTCGATCAGCGCCATGACGTTCAGGCTCCTCGCCAGCGCGAGGACCTTCCCGTCCGGCGCCCAGCTCACCTGACCGGCGTCGCGCGAGATCCCGACCTGCCGTTCGTCCCCTGTGTCCGGATCGAACGTGAACACCTCCCCGGCCGGAAGGAACTCGAGGAACGCCAGCAGCCGCCCCCCGGGCTGCCACTGCATCGTGCCGAGCTGTGCGGTTCCCAGGGAGTCGACCACGGGGGCGCCGTGCTCCCGCCAGACGACGATCGCACTCCGCGAGGCGTCTCCCACCGCCACGGCGACACCCGGCGCACCCCAGGCGACCGCGTCCAGCGACTGCGGCGCGACGTTCGACTCCTTCAACTCGGGGAGGTCGCGGAACCGCAGCACCTCCCGCGGCGTCCCGTCAGGGAGGTCCATGACGAACAGCGCGCTGTGCGACGCGTACGCGACCCGCCGTCCGTCCGGCGACAGCGACGCCGCGCAGGCCTTCCCGATCGTTCGCCACGCGGTGGGCGCGGCCAGGTCGAGCAATTGCATGTCGCCGGGGCACCCCCAGGTCAGCGCGCGGCCGGCCGTCACCTGGAACCCGGTGACCCCGGCCACCGGCGGTCCGATCCGCTGGGGACGAACCCGGGGGCCCAGCAGGAACATCTGGTTCTGCGTCGTCTGGCCGAACGACAGCGGCATCGCGTAGAAGCGCCCGTCCGGTCCCGGCCACCCGCTCGCGTACGTCCCGCGGGCGAACACCGGCAGCGCGACCTCTCGCTCCCTGTCGGTCGCCGCGTCGAGCGCGGTGACGTTGATCTGGAACCGGCCCGACAGGACGACGATCTGGCCGGTCGGGTTGTACGTCGGGCCGGTCGTCGCGGCGGGCCCCGCCTCGTTGCCGCCCGTGCAGGCGGACAGCAGCGTCAGGGTCGTCGCAGCGACGACCGCGCGGCGAAGCACACGGCGTTCGGAACGGGGCACCGTCCATTTGTACGACATCGGCGGCCCCAGCGGTTCCTGTGGCGACCAAGAAAGGCACGACGACGCGTGCGTTCGAGGCGGGCAGCACGGGAGCCGGACCCGCCGCCGAGGCCGGCTCCCGTGCCGTTCTCGCGGGCTACGCGGTGGTGAGCTGCCCCACCATGCCCAGGCTCTGGTGGTACTCGCAATGGAACTCGACGATCCCCGACGACGGGAACTTCACCGTCACGGTCGTGTCCTCTCCGGGCTCGATGTCCTCGTTGATCTTCTGGTCCGCGACCGTGAAGTTGTGCTCGGTGGTGCCCTCGTTCTTGATCTCGATCTTCACGGTCTGGCCCGGCGTGCCCTTCAGCGTCGTGGGGTCGAAGTAGTAGTCGTCCGCCTCGAGCTTGAAGTCGGACTTGCCCGACAGGTCGGCCGAACCGTGGTCGTTCGCCTTCTCGCCGGCGATCGTGATCTGGCCGCCCTCGGACCCGCCCGAGGAGCCGGATTCGCCGGATGTGCCCGACGTGCCGGAGGTCCCAGAGGTCCCGGTGGCGCCGGTCGTGCCGGTCGTGCCGGTCGTGCCGGAGGTTCCGGACGTCGCCGTCGCGCCGCTGGTCGCGGCCGAGGTGGCGCCCGACGTGGCCGTCGTGCCGCCGGTGTTCGTGGACTTCGAGCAGGCGGCGCCGACCAGCACCACCGCCATCATCAGCATCAACAACCCGGGCCAGCGTCGCATCCGCACCTCCTCGATCTCGTGGTCGGGGGTACTACGGCCGACGGGGCCGGATGGCTTGCACGCCGCGCGGGGAGCGCCGAAAGGGCCAACGCGAACGGGACTGTTGCTCCCCCGCGAACGGCGGAGCCCTCCATATACTGGCCGCCGCATGGCCTCCTCCGCCGACAAGACGCAGTGGCGCGACCTCCACCACGAGGTGGTGACGTCCGGCCTGTGCACGGGCTGTTCGGCCTGCGTGGTGGTCTGCCCGTTCCACGTGCTCGGCTACGACCACAACGACGGGACCGGCCACAACGGCGTGTACCGGCCGTTCCACCTCGAGGAGGGGGCGGAGGACCACTGCACGCACGGCGACCGCGGCTGCGACATCTGCACGCGGGCCTGTCCGCGGTTCCGCGAATGGGAACCCGAGATCGACCGGATGCTGTTCGGCCGAACGCGGTCGGTCGAGGAGGTCATCGGGGTCCATCAGTCGATCGTGCTGGCGCGCGCGGCCGACCCGCGCGTGCTCGCGGTCGGGCAGGACGGCGGCGTCGTGAGCGCCCTGCTGATCTGGGGCCTCGAGAACGGCGAGATCGACGGCGTCGCCACCTCGAAGCTCTCCGACGACCGCCCCTGGGACGCCGAGCCCGCGATCGTGACCGACGTACCGGGCGTATTGGCGACGGCGGGCTCGCGCTACACGTACTCGGCCAACCCGCTCGCCTTGATCGAGGGCGCGAAGCAGGGGCTGTCGAACATGGCCCTCGTCGGCATGTCGTGCATGGCCAGCGTGACCGGCGCCATGGAGGCCCGCCGCGTGGCCAAGTGGCGGAAGAAGGTCGCGTGGACGTTCGGCCTGCTGTGCTCGAAGTCGTTCACGTACGACGGGTTGATGGAGCAGAAGGTCCACGGCGAGCTCGGGATCGACTACGCGGACATCGCCCGGATCAACGTGAAGGGCAAGGTCATCGTCTACACGACGAACGGCGACGTCCACGACGTGTCGCTGAAGGAAGCGCGGCAGTGGACCCGGCCGGGCTGCAACATGTGCCCGGACTTCTCGGCCGAGCACGCGGACATCTCGTTCGGTGGGCTCGGGCAGAGCGAGGGCTGGACGCTCACGATCATCCGCACCGACCGCGGGCTCGACATCTGGCGCCGCGCCGTCGAGGCGGGCGTCGTCGAGTGGCGGCCGTCCGAGGAGGACCCGTCCGCGATCGCGCTGATGGAGAAGCTCGCCGCGAAGCAGCGCCAGCGCTGGCCGGTCGACACCCTGCAGGAGGCGTGGACGCTTCCCGGCGCGGTCCCCTCGACGAACGGTCAGACGGCCGCGCCGACGCCGTCTCCGACAGCGTCCGAGTAGCCCTCAGCCGAGGAGGCGAACCGCTGCCGCGTCGTGGCTGACGTCGGTGGCGACCAGGATCTTGCCGTTGCCGAGGATCACGGCGTCGTTGGCGCGGCTGCTCGGTGGGAAGGTCTTCGCGAACCCGTTCGTGCCGAACGAATGGTCGGCGGCGCCGTTCGGCTTCAGGCGGGCGACGAAGAAGCCCAGGTCCGAGGTCCCGGCGACGACCATCGAGCCGTCCGTACCGCGCCGGGCGCCGAGCACGAGCTCGTCCGACCCCCCGCCGTCGCACGCCACCCAGCCGTCGCCGCCGCCGAAGCTGGTGTCCCGCAGGCCGTTCGCCTTCAGCCTTGCTTCGAACACGTCGCCCTTGCTCTTCGGGCGGACGGCCCTGTCGGCGTTGCCGACGATCAGCAGCTTCCCCGACGGCAGCACGAAGACCGCCCTGGCGAACTCCGTGGCGTTGTTCGGGACGAGGTCGATCAACGTTCGGCCGTCGCCGCCGCCCTCGCCTGGATCGAGGTGGCCCGACGGCGTCAGCCAGACCAGCGCGATGCGGCCCTCGTCCGTCAGGTTCGACCAGCCGACTGCGAGGAGGTCGCCGTTCGGCAGCGTCCGGACGTCCCACGCGCCGTCGTCGCCGCCGAGGTCGAGGACGAACCGCCCGTCCCCGTTGAACCCGGAATCGAACGTGCCATCGACGTTCAGCCGCACGGCGATCAGGTCGCCCGGCTCGCCGGGCTCGGGTTCGGCGTTGCCGACCAGGACGACCTTGCCGTTCGGCTGCACCAGCGACCGCCACGCGGCCGAGAAGCCGAGGCCCGGGATCGCGGCGGTCGCCTTCCCGTCACCCGAGAACGAGTGGTCGAGCAGGCCGTTCGGCTTGAACCGCGCGACCGCGACGCGGTCGGACGTGTCGTGAGCGTCCTGCGCGTGTCCGGCCACGACGATGCGGCCGTCGGGCATCCGGTTCAGCCCGAACATGTCGTCGAACCCGCCGAAGAAGTCGACCGTCACGACGCCGTCCCCGCCGCCGAAGGTCGCGTCCGGCTCGCCGTCCTTCGTGAAACGAGCCAGTAGGAGGTCTGTGTCCGGGAAGTTCCCGCCCTGGCCGGCGAGCAGGAACTTGCCGTTCGGCAGCACCAGGACCTTCTGCCCGGCGTCGGTGTCCCCGCGGTCGATCCCGACGATCCCGTCGCCGCCGCCGAACGTCGGATCGATGTCGCCCGGCGCCGCGTGCGCGGGCGTCGCCGCGAGCACGATGAGCATGAACGCGGCCGTGGCCGTCGCGATGATCCGTCCTCGGGGCGCCGACACCGACCCTCCCTGGGAGCGCTGGGCGCCGCCGAGGCTAGGCTACGCGGCTCGCCGCATGCAACCCGCTTTCGTTCAGCCCAGAAGTCGAATTGTGGCCACGTCGTCCCCCACCGTTCCCGTCGCGACGATCCG
>DATLUW010000541.1:0-7370 GCA_035577825.1 Actinomycetota bacterium
CCTGCAGAGCTCCGCGCACGCCACCTTAGGAACAGGCGCGAACCGGCGCTACCCCTGATCTGACCCTTTCAGGGCCCATCCGGACGGATTCAGGGCGTGACGGGGGGCGTGATGCATGCGCCGGGCGAGGGGGCGGCGCCCGGGCTCGCCGGGCCGCAGAAAGGAGGCGCGTCCTTGTTCCCCAGCGAGAACTGGTAGATCGCCGCCCCGATGAGCAACACGAACAGCGCGATCACCGCGATCAGGGTCCCTCGTCGCACGCGGCGCAGGCTAGCAGGGGAGCATTCGGGTTTCGGCGACCGGGCCGACGAAGGTCACGGCGTCACGAACGAAGCGCCGTGGGAGAGGAACACGACCAGCAGGATCACCCACAGGATCCCCGCGACGAGCCCGACCCACCCGAGCACCACGCCCGCGACCGCCAACCCCCGGCCGGCCTGTGCTCCCTGGGACTCGTCGATCTCGCGCATGGCCCGATAGCCGAACACCAGGGCGAGGATCGAACCGACGAGCATGCCCACGATCCCGAGCACCAGCGAGGCGATGGCGTAGGAGTTCGTCCTGGGCGGCTGCGCGAGCACCACGTACGGTGGACCGGGAGGACCGTACGGCGATCCGGGCTGGCCGTACGACGTGCCGGGAGACCCGTACGACGAGCCGGGAGACCCGTACGACGAGCCGGGAGGGCCGTCGGGCCCCCCTTGCGGGCCGGCCGATGCCGGACCGGAGGTCGCCGGCCACCCCGGCCACACGGGCGCGCCCGGCGGCGGTTCGCCTCCGCGGAAGTCCGCGTGGCAGAACCGGCAGATCACGGCCTCGCGGCGGATCGGCTCGCCGCACGCCGGACAGTGGCGGTAGGCCGATTCGTCGGGGAACAGCGCGTCGCTCATGGCTTCGGGCGATGCTGGCAAGCCGCCCGAACGGACGTCAAGCCGGGATCAGCGGCCGGCGGGCTGGAGGCCGAGCGCGGCCTCGGAGAACTCGCGGTTGCGGACGAGCACCTCGGTGACCGCGTCCTCGTCCTTGATCCACGGCCGCAGGTCGAGCTCGAGCGCGACCGATCCGGCGAACCCGTCCCCGGCCACCGCCGACAGGAACCCGCCCACGTCGAGCACGCCGTTCTCCGCGTACACGGGCAGGTGCGAGTCCCACCCCTTGCCGGCGTTGTTCGACAGGTGGACGTGCACGAGCTTGTCGCGGTACCGCCGGTAGACGTCCTGGATGTCGAGCCCCGCGACCGCCGCGTGCGAGGTGTCGAGCACCATGTACGGGTTCCGGTCGAGCTCCTCGAAGTCCTGGGCGGCGTGGAACGACATCCCCCGCTCCCCGGGCAGCTTCACCGGGAACATGTTCTCGACGGCCACGGTGACGCCCGTTCGCGCGGAGAACTCGGCCAGGTTCTCGGTGATCCACCTTCGATACCGAACCTGCCACCGGTACGGCGGGTGCACGACGACGACGCCCGCACCGACCTCCTCCGCCAGCTGCGCGGACCGGTAGATCTTGCCGAGGGGATCGGTGCCCCAGACCCGGCGCGTGATCAGCAGGAACGGCGCGTGGATGGCCTCGACGGTGATGTCGTTCGCCTCGGCGGCCTCGCGGAGCAGCTTGGCGTCCTGCGTGGCCGGGTCGTTCGTGACCATCACCTCGACCGAGCGGTAGCCGGCCGCGGAGGAGATGCGCATGGCATCGCGCAGCGGAACCCGGTAGAAGGGCGCCGTCGAGAGCTGCAGCCTGGGCCCGCCGTTCATCGGCGCGGCGCCTCGGATTGGGGACGCATCGCCCGATTCTATCGGCGGCCCTCGGCGAACCCGCAGGTGGAGAACGTGAAGATTCGATGACCGCGCGGCGTCGGCTATCCTCACGCGCGGGTCGGGTGAGGCTCGAGCAGAGGGAGGACGTCGCCATCGAGCGCGACAACGTGCCCGCGTGGGACGGCAAGCCGGGCCACTACGAGGTCTGGTTCCTCACGCTCTCGGACGGCCACACCGGCTACTGGATCCGCTCCACGCTCCACGCCCCGACGGGCGCGCCCCCCGAGGGCCGCGTCTGGTTTGCCAGGTTCGACCGGGAGCGCCCCGAGCGGATCATGGCCATGAACCGGGCGTGGCCCATGGGCGACGTCCGGGACCGGCCGGACCCGTTCGAGGTGCGGATCGGCGAGGCGGAACTGACCTCCGGCGCCGCGCGGGGCCGCCTCGAGGGCGACGGCCACACGGTCGAATGGGACCTCACCTGGCCGACCGGCGAGGAGACCCTGCGGCTGCTCCCGGACGCCATGTACCGCGGCGGCCTCGCGCCCACCAAGCCGTTCTCGCCGAATCCGGCCACGCGGTTCAGCGGGACGATCACCGTCGACGGCGAGACGGCCACGCTGGAGGACGTGCCCGGCCAGCAGGGTCATCTCCACGGCACCAAGCACGCCGAGCGGTGGGCGTGGGCGCACTGCTCGAGCTTCGACGGCGACGAAGAGGTCGTGCTCTCCGCCCTCACCGCCCAGGGCAGGCGCGGTCCGCTGCACACGCCGTTCACCACGTTCGTCTCGCTGCGGCTGAACGGCCGGTGGATCCGCCTGTCGCGCGTCTCCCGCAAGCGAACGACCACGCTCGGGGCCTGGCGGATCGATCTCGGCGACAAGCGGTTCCGGCTGACCGGGCGCATCGCCGCCGACCCGACGCTGATGGTCCAGGCTCGCTACCTCGACCCGGACGGCACCCCCCGGTGGTGCCACAACAGCGAGGTCGCGAGCAGCCGGCTCATCCTGTTCGAACGCCACGCAGGCGGGTTCGAGGAGATCGCGAGCCTCAGCTCGACCGGAACCACGCACGCCGAATGGGGCGGCCGGACGCCCGCTCCGGGGGAGTTCGTCGACCACGTCGACCTCGGCCGATCCGGGGAAACCGCGTGAGAGACTCGCGCCGACCATGAACGTCTCCGAGATGCTGGCCGAACAGGCCGCCCGCCGCCCCGACGCGCACGCGCTGATCTTCCACGGCAAGGCCGTGACGTACGCGTCGCTGGACGACGCCGCGGGACGCGCCGCCGCCGCCTTCCGCAAGGCCGGCATCGAGCCCGGCGACCGGATCGCGTTGGTCGTGGGCAACGTGCCGGAGTTCGTCTCGGCGCTGTACGGGACGTGGCGGGCCGGCGCGGTGGCCGTGCCGCTCAACGTGATGCTCACGAGCGAGGAGCTCCGCTACATCCTGGCCGACGCCGGCGCGAAGGGGATCGTGACCCAGATGCAGCACCTGCCGGCCATCCTCGATGTCCGGGACGACGTGCCGAGCCTCGAGAGCATCTTCGTGGTGGCGGGGCCGCCGGTGCCGAGCGGCACCGTGAGCTTCGAGGCCGCCATGGGCGCCGAGCAGCCGGTCGCCGAGGGCGCCGACCCGCCCGACGGGCTCGCGCTCATCCAGTACACGTCGGGCACGACCGCAGACCCCAAGGGCGCCATGCTCGGCCACGACAACCTCATGGCGAACATGGCCCAGATGGAACAGGTGCCGTCCATGCGGATCGTGCAGGACGACGTCGTGCTGCTGGTGCTGCCGGTGTTCCACATCTACGCCCTGAACGTGATCCTCGGGATGACGATCCGGGAGGGCGGAACGGTCGTCCTGGTGGAGCGGTTCGATCCGACCGAGGCGCTCGACATCGTGGAGCAGCAGGGCGTGACGCTCCTGCCCGGCGCGCCGCCGATGTACGTCCAGTGGCTCGACCAGCCGCAGGGCCGGAAGAAGTCGTTCGCGAGCGTGCGCATCGCCGTGAGCGGCGCCGCGCCGCTCGCGCCGGAGACGTTCCAGCGGTTCAAGGATCGGTTCAACGTCACGATCTGGGACTCGTACGGCCTGACGGAGGCCGGCCCCGCGGTCACCTCGAACGCCGTGGGGGACCGGGCCAGGCCGGGTTCGATCGGGCTGCCGATCCCCGACCTCCAGGTCCGCCTGGTCGAACAGGGCATGGCCGACCTGGAGGACGTCGAGGACGGCGACCCCGGCGAGATCGTGGTGCAGGGCCCGGCCGTGTTCCGGGGCTACTGGGACAAGCCGGAGGCCACCTCGGAGGTGCTGACCGGCGACGGGTGGCTCCGGACCGGCGACGTCGCGTACGCCGACGAGGACGGCTACCTGTACCTCGTCGACCGGACGAAGGACCTGATCATCGTGAACGGGTTCAACGTGTTCCCGCGGGAGGTGGAGGACGCCCTGGTCCGCCTGCCGGGTGTCACCGACGCCGTGGTCATCGGCGTCCCCGACCAGCGGACGGGCGAGGCCGTGAAGGCGCTCGTCGTGCTCGAGCACGGCGTGAACGCCACGCCGCAGTCCCTGATCGACGGCGTCGGGCGGTACCTCGCGCGGTTCAAGGTGCCGCGGGAGATCGATGTGGTCGACGAGCTGCCCCGCCACCCCACCGGCAAGGTCCTCCGCCGGGCGCTCCGTGGCGAGGAGGTCCTGGGCGGCGGCGAACAGCCGTCCTCCTAGGCCATGTGGGTCTTCCCGCTGGCCGCCGCGATCGTAGCGCTGGTGTTCGCCGCACTGGTGACGAAGGAGTTCGTCGGGCACCGCCGGCCGTACCTCGCGGCGTGGGCGATCGCGCTGTTCATGTTCGCGGCGGCATCGGGGGCGGCCTTCCTCGGGATCCTGCACGGCTGGGACACCAGGCTGTACGGCGTCTACTGGCTGTTCGGGGCGATCCTGAACGTGCCGTTCCTTGCGGCCGGTGAGGCGCTGCTGCTGTTCCGCAACCGGAACGTCGGCGTCGTCGTGTTCCTCGTGCTGGTGTTCATGAGCGCATTCGCGTTCAACGCCGTGCGGTCCGCGAACATGCGCGGCGCGGCGCTCGAGTGCCGGGACCTCCCGCTCGGCAAGGCCGTGTTCTCGACCGCGAGGCCGATCCCGTCGCATCTCACGGGCGGCATCGCGGTCCAGGAGTGCTTCGAGGGCGGCGACTCGCAGCAGCTGCCGTACCACCTGGCGCAGTGGTTCAGCTATCCGGCGTACGTGCTCCTCGTTGCGGGCGCCGTGTGGTCGGCGTTCCGCATGCGGCGGAGCCCGCAGTCGCGCAACCGATTCCTCGGGACCGTGGGGATCGCGGTGGGCGCGACGATCGTGGCGATCGGGAGCGGCGTGGGCGCCGGGCTCGACGTCGTGTGGCTGTTCTCGATCTGCCTGGCTGCCGGGATCGCGGTCATGTTCTGGGGGTTCCTCCGCGCGTCGAGACGCCCCGCCGCGACCTCGGCGTAAGGCATTTCTCACCTTCCGCTGATCCGACACGCGGACGGCCGCGAAGCATCGGTGCCGTCGGGATCGGAAGCAACGAAACCGCGAGCGCTGAGGGAGGTGATGCGACACCGCGGCCGGGGTGAGCCGGCCGGCCCTTCTTCGACGGCGCCCTGAACCACTGCCGATTGCACGAAGGAGCCATCTGTGAGCAAGCGATACCGCAGGGCGGCGATCGCGCTCGGCGCCACCATGGCGCTCGGAGGGGGCCTGTTCGCGGGCCTCGGGCCGGGCACCGTACTGGCGTCAAGCCACCGCGAGGCGCCGCTGGTGTCGGCGGACCCACAGGTCGACGGAACGGACCTCTACGCGTTCCGGAGCCCGGACAAGCCGAACACCATCACGCTGATCAGCAACTGGATCCCGTTCGAGGAGCCGGCCGGCGGCCCGAACTTCTTCGCCTGGGCCGACGGGGTGCACTACGACATCAACATCGACAACAACGGTGACGCGCAGCCGGACGTCATCTACCGCTGGACGTTCACCAACCACTACCGGAACCCGAACACGTTCCTGTACAACACCGGCCAGGTGACGTCGCTCGACGACACCGACCTGAACTTCTACCAGACCTACGAGCTCGACCGGATCACCCGCCAGGGCGGCAACCAGACGAAGAGGGTCGTCGCGAACGGCACCTCGGCGCCGTCGGACGTCGGCGACGCCTCCATGCCGGACTACCCGGCGCTCTCCGACTCGGCGATCACCTCCTTCGGGCCGAACGGCGGTTCGAAGGTGTGGGCCGGGCAGGCGGACGACCCGTTCTTCCTCGACCTGCGCGTGTTCGACCTCGCCTACGGCGCGAACCTGTCCGAGGTCGGCCACGACACGCTGAACGGGTTCAACGTGAACTCGCTCGTGCTGCAGGTCCCCAAGCGGTCCATCCGCGGTGGGTCCTCGATCATCGGCGTCTGGACGACGGCCGAGCGGCAGTCCGTCCGCGTCGAGGACTCGACCGGCACCGTCACGCCCAGCGGCAACTTCGTCCAGGTCTCACGCCTCGGCATGCCGCTCGTGAACGAGGTCGTCGTGCCGGTCGGGCTGAAGGACTACTTCAACGCCTCGAAGCCCGCAGACGACGCGCAGTACCTGCCGGCCGTCCAGGACCCCGAGCTCCCGCACGTGCTGAACGCCATCTACGGCCTCCCGGTGCCGGACTCGGACCCGGGGACCACGGGCGTCCAGCGTTCGGACCTGATCTCGGTGTTCCTGACGGGCCTCGCCGGGCTGAACCAGCCGGCGGGCGTCCAGGGAGCGGACGAGCTCCGGCTGAACATGAACACCCCGCTCTGCGCCACGACGGCGAGCTGCAACACGCTCGGCGTCATCGCGGGCGACAACCAGGGGTTCCCGAACGGGCGCCGTCTGGACGACGACATCATCGACGTGGCGCTCCGCGTGGTCGAGGGTGTGCTTCTTCCGGGGCACCCGCCGATCGTGGACTCGCTCGGTGATGGCGTGAACGCCAACGACGTCTCGTTCAACCCCGACTTCCCCTACGTCGCGTATCCGCACTCCGGGTCCGACCCCAGCCCGCACTCCTAGGCCAGGAAGGGGAACGAACGACATGGGCGCGATCAGAGGAGGGGTCCGGGCTCGGACCGGAGCTCGGAACGGCGCGGACCCCTCCGCGCCCGTGCCCCCCAAGCCCCGTCGGGGGGGCCTGCGCGGGGCCGCAACGGCCGTCGGGGTCGTCATTCTCGCCCTGGTGCTGCTCCTCTCGGGCGGACTGGGACTGCTCCACCGGACGCCGCCCGGGCAGCAGCCGGCGGTGCTCGGGACCGACACGGCCGGCTCGCTCGCCGACAACCCGGTCGTGCTGTCGGGGACGCTGCAGCAGGCCATCGCGAGTCTGCAGGCCCGGCTGAAGTCGCTGCCCGAGGACGCGCAGTCGTGGGCCACGCTCGGGCTCGCGTACGTGCAGGAGGCCCGGGTCACGGCCGACCCGAGCTACTACCCCAAGGCCGAGGGGGCGCTCCGGCGTTCGCTCCGCCTGCAGCCCAAGGACAACTTCGCGGCCGACACCGGCGAGGGCGCGCTCGCGGCCGCCCGCCACGACTTCACCGGCGCCCTCGGGTGGGGCGAACAGGC
>DATLUW010000542.1:0-6509 GCA_035577825.1 Actinomycetota bacterium
CCAAGGACCTCGAACCGGCGTGACCGGAGAGCCCCGGCGGATCCTGGTCGTCGGGGCCGGCGTCGCCGGGGGGAGCGCAGCGCTCGGGGCCCGCGACGCCGGCTTCTCCGGCGACCTTACGCTGGTCGGCGCCGAGCAGCACCTCCCATACGAGCGCCCGCCGCTGTCGAAGGCGTTCCTCCGCGGCGAGCTGCCCGAGGAGCGCCTGCTGCTCCGGCCGGCGGCGACCTGGGAGGAACGCGGCGTCGACGTGCGGACCGGGCGGGTGGCCGCGATCGATCCGGGCGCCGGCGAGGCGACGTTCGAGGACGGGACCGTGGTCGGGTTCGACCGGGCGGTCGTCGCCACCGGGGCGCGGAACCGCCGCCTCGACGCGCCGGGCATGGACCTCGAGGGCGTGTTCGACCTGCGGACGGTGGACGACTGCCGGCGACTCCGGGCGGCCGCGCAGCCGGGAAGCCAGGCGGTGGTCGTCGGCATGGGGTTCGTCGGGTCGGAGGTCGCCGCGTCGCTCCGCTCGCTCGGCGTGGAGGTCACCGCGCTGCTCCCCGGCGAGGCACCGCTCGACCGCCTGCTCGGACCCGACGTCGGCCGGGCGCTGGCCCGGGTCCACGAGGAGCACGGGGTTCGGCTGCTGACCGGGACGAAGTTCGCCTCGTTCGAGGGCGCGAACGGGACCCTGCGGGCCGCCGTGAGCGAGGACGGCCGCCGCGTCGAGTGCGACCTCGCGGTCGTCGGCGTGGGGGTCCAGCCGAACGTCGAGCCCGCCCGCGCGGCGGGACTGGAGGTCGGCGACGGCGTCGTGGTCGACGACCGGTGCCGGACGAGCGCGCCGAACGTGCTCGCCGCCGGCGACGTCGCGTCGTTCCCGCTGGGTGGCGGCGGGCCGCACGTCCGCATCGAGCACTTCCAGCATGCGGTCCGCCACGGCCGGGCGGCGGGGAGGGCCGCCGCCGGCGGGGGCGAGCCATTCACCGACGTGCCGTGGTTCTGGTCGGACCAGTACGACCAGCACCTCCAGTACTCGGGCTGGCACCGGACGTGGGATTCGTTCGAGGTGCGCGGTTCGGTCGAGGACCGGAGCTTCGTGGGCTTCTACGTCGAGGGCGGCGTCGTGCGATCGGTCATGTCGTTGAACCGGAATCAGGAGCTCCGGCGCGCCGCCGCCGCGATCGGCCGCGAGGTCCCGGCGGCCGTCCTCCGCGACGAGTCGGTCGACCTGCGCAACCTCGCGGACTAGTCGCGATCGCTCACGCCGACGAGGCGACCGTCGGTGCCTCGCATCGTCTCGGCACCTTGCCGGTGAGCGTGAACACGAACCGCATGACCTTGTGTCCTCCGTCGGCCGTCGGTTCGAACATCAGGGGACACCCGCCGTCGATGACCGTGATCCCGCGCGCCCGGCCGTACTCGACGGCAGCCGGGTCGAGGCTCCCCCGGCCGAATGCCCGGTGCATCCAGACATGGGTGATGCCGAGGTCGGCGCACTCGCGCATCGTGGCCAAGGCGTGTTCGGGCCTGGTACCGATCACGACCGCGTCGACGCCCCCCGGGATGGACCCCACGTCGGGATAGCAGACGGCGCCGTCGATGCGGTCGGCGTTCGGGTTGACCGCGAAGACCTCGTACCCGCGTTCCTGGAGTCGCTGCAGGATCGCATTGCTGGCATGGACCTTCGGCGTCCGGGAGACCCCGGTCACGGCGATCCGCCTGCGTGCCAGGAACTCCGCTGCAGCCTCCTTGATCGTGATCATGTCGGCCTCCGTTCTTGCACGTCGTGTCGGCCGGAGCAGGTTCCCCGGCGGCCTCTGACCGATCCATCCAAGCGGACCCGGCCGGGATCGATCAGGGCCCGAGGTCCTTGCGTCGGCGGCCCTCTTGGCCGAACGGGGAGCTGCGGACGACGATCCCCGACGCGGGCCGAGGTCAGCCCCAGCGGCCGTACAGCTCGCTGGCCGGATCGAAGAACCCGCCCTCCGGCCGGGCGTGCGCGTGCCAGTGGTCGGGGATGCGGCGGCGCTCGCCGTCGATCCAGTAGCCCTGCGGATAGCGCTCGGCCGCGATCCCGCGCAGGCGGTCGAGCAGCGACTCCTCCACCTCGCCCCCGGGGAGCCCGTGCGTCCGCCACACGATCATCGGGGTCGCGCAGACCATGCAATCGGCCACCCAGCACTCCTCGTCGGAGAAGTGCCAGGGTGTGATCTGCTCTGCCCGGCAGAGCAGGCAGCCCCCGGCCGCGTCGTCAGCGGACGATCGCAACCCGGTCTCCCACCTCGACGCCGTGCCCGGCGAAGAACCCCTCGTGCGCCTCGAGCGCCCCCACGAACGGGGAGCCCGGCCGGTACGTCGGGCACGGATCGGCCGTGCACGGCGGCATGTCCATCAGCGAGACGATGCGCCCGTCGCTGCCCCAGAACGCGATCGACAGCGGCGTCGGCGTGTCCTTCATCCAGAACGACGCCCGGGTCGGGCCGTCGAACAGGAACGCCATCCCACCGTCCGCCGCGAGATCCTTCACCCCCATCAGCCCGCGCTCGCGTTCGGCGTCGGTGTCGGCCACGCGGACGTGCAGCGTGACGGGTCCCGCGGCGGTGCTGATCCGCGCATCGGCCGCGGCCGGGATGGAGCCGGCCGCCGAGCCGGACGAGCACGCGGCGAACGTCGAGATCGACGCGGCAGCGAGCAGTGCCAGGGCGTTCCGCATATCTCCATGCTCGCACGCCGGCGCGCTTCACTCGGGCCCGGCCGCCAGCCGCGACACCGGCCCGGATCCGCCCGGCAGGACCTTCCTCCGGCGGGATCCGGGCCGGTCGCCGCTTCGCCTCCGGCGTCCCGGTCACTAGCATGCGAGGCGTGGCCTCTTCGGACGGCTTGGCGCGGAGGCTCCGGCTGCCGGTGCTTGGGGTGCTGCTGGTCTACGCGTACGGCGTGATCGGCTACCTGCTGTTCGGGTTCGGCTGGGTGGACGCCGTCACGCAGACGGCGCTCGCGCTCACCACGGTTGGGTTCACGATCCGGGTTCCGCTCTCGGACGGCGAGAAGCTGTTCACGGCGAGCCTCGCGCTCGCGGGGGTGACCGTGTTCCTGATCCTGCTGGCCGTCCTGGGGGCCGGGCTGGTGGAGGGCAAGTACCTCCAGGCGGGGAGGAGACGGCGGATGCAGTCGCGGATCGATCGGATGCGGGACCACTACATCGTGTGCGCGTACGGCCGGGTCGGCCAGACCGTGGCCCGGGAGCTCGAATCGGAGGGGGTGCCGTTCGTCGTCATCGAGCAGCGCGAGGACCTCGAGGACCTCATGCGCTATGAGGACGTCACCTACCTCGTGGGGTCGCCGTCGAGCGAGTCGGTGCTCCGCCTGGCCGGGGTCGAACATGCCAGCGGCCTCGTGTGCGCCGTCGACTCGGACACGGAGAACGTCTACATCGCGCTCACGGCGCGCTCGCTGAACCCCGACATCTTCATCGTGGCCAGGGCCGGCAAGCCCGAGTCGCCCGCCCGCCTGCTCCGCGCCGGTGCGAACCGCGTGATCTCCCCCTACGTCACGAGCGGGCGCCACATGGCCGTGCTGGCCGTCCACCCGGAGGTGACCGACTACCTCGACCTCGAGGGGTCGTCCGGCGGCGTCCGCGTCGAGCAGCTCGTCGTCGAACCCTCCTCGCCCCTGGTCGGCCTGACCCTCCGGGAGGCCTGCGGGGACGCCGTGCCGATGCTGCTGCTCCGGTCGACGGGTGAGCGGGTCCCGAACCCCTCGCCGGACGAACGCGTGCGCGAGGGCGACCTGGTGATCGTGTTCGGGGAGAACGCCCCGGCGGATTCCCCCGGCGGGCGCGAACCGCTCGGCCGGCGGGCCTGACCGCATGGCGGAGGGGAGCGGGCGCTCGTCGCGGCGACGGTGGGAGGTCGCCGCGCTGGTGGCGGCCGGCGCCGCGATCGGCCTTCGCGCGGCCGCCCGTCGTGCGGCCCGCGAGCGCGCCCGGCGGGATGCCGCGGCGGGGCTCCGGCAGCCGTCGTGGGTCGGCCGGCGCCTCGATCCCTCCCGGCGCTCGACGGACCCGGGGCTCCGCATCCCGACCCTCCTGCCCGGCCGGGTCGTGATGGTGCCCGGCCGCGGCGAGGTGTTCGTTCGGTACGCGCCGCGGGAGGGCGGCGTGCCGATCGTCCTGCTCCACGGATGGATGGCCACCGCCGACCTCAACTGGTTCCTGCTGTACGACCACCTGGCCGAACACCACACCGTGGTCGCCCCGGACCTGCGGGGGCACGGCCGGGGGATCCGGGGCTTCGGGGCGTTCTCGATCGAGGACTGCGCCGACGACGTGGCCGGCGTCCTCGGCGAGCTCGGGGTCGAGCGGGCCGTGATCGTCGGGTACTCCATGGGCGGGCCGGTCGCGCTGGAGCTGTGGCGGCGGCACGGCGGGCTGGTGGCCGGCCTCGTCCTCGAGGCGACCGGGCTGCAGTTCGCCTCGACGCCCGTGCAGCAGACTGCCTGGCGCCTGCTGCGGGCGGGCGGCGTGCTGCTCCGGTGGCCGACCGGCCGGCTGCTCCTGTTCCGCCTCGGTGGCGGGCTCGAGGACCTGCCGGCCGAGCTGCTGTCGTTCCGCGGGTGGGCCGACGGCGAGTTCCGCCGGAACGACCCGATGGAGATGGTCGAGGCGGGCCGGGCCCTCGCCCGGTACGACGCGCAGTCCTACGCGTCGACGGTCGACGTCCCCACCGCGGTGGTCGTCACGACGCGTGACCGGCTGGTGCCGCCCGAGGAGCAGCGGGCGCTGGCCCGGGCGACGCGGGCGACCGTGTTCGAGTTCGATGCGGACCACTCCGCCGTGGCGGTCCGGCCGGCGGAGTTCGCCGCGGTCACGCTCGACGCGATCGCGGCCGTCGCCGGCCCGGCCGAACGCGACCTCGGGCTGCCAGCCTCGGGCTGACGGGCACGCATGGCCGCGAGGTGCGGCGCGGTGGCCAGCCCGAACAGCGCCGCCATCGCGAGCCCCATCGCCGGATAGCCGCCGGCTGCCAGCGCGACTCCTCCGACGGCCGTTCCCACCAGGTAGCCCAGCTGCAGCGTGGCGGCCCGGACCCGCGTGACGGCGACCCTGGACGTCGGCGCGATGCGGAGCCCGAACGCGCTCCCGACCAGGGTCCGGGCGCCGCCGACGAAGGCGATCGCCGCGAACAGGGCCGCGCTCGCCGCTGCTCCAGGGCGGACGATGCCGAACGCCGCGACCCCGGCGCCCGCCGCGAGCGCGAGGGCCACCAGCGCTCGCCGCGCGACCGCGCCCGTCCACCGGCGCGCCACCAGCCCGCCCGGGATGTACGCGGCGGCGCCGAAGGCGAGCAGCAGGCCGGTCTCCCCGGGCGACGCGCCGTAGGACTCGACGAACAGTGCCCCGGCGAACACGAGCGTCCCCGTCCACGCCGAGTAGGCGAGGAGCTCCCCGAGCGCCCAGCCGCCGACGCCCGGCTGCCGCCGGAGCGTGGCGAGCCCTTCGGACGATCCGGCCGGCGCATCGGGGCGCCTCGACCGCACGGCCGCGGCGGCCAGCACCGCGCCGGCGAACGGCACGACGACCAGCGCCCACCGCCACCCCGCGCCGGCGAGGAGGCCGACGACCGGCAGGGCCACGATCCACGCGGCCGGCTGCCCCGCGAGCGCCCAGGACAGGACCCGGGCCCGCTCCTCCTCGCGCGTCCACGCAGCGGTCGCGGCGACGGCGGCTGCCAGCACGACGGCGAGGCTCGCCCCGACCACGACCTGCGCGGCCACCAGCACCGGGAAGCTCGGCGACACCGCGCCGCCGAGCGCGCCCGCCGCGAGGCCGGCCAGCCCGGCCAGGAGGAGGTCGCGCAGCCCGACCCTGCGGACGAGCGGGCCCATGGCGAGCGCCGTGATCCCCGCCGCCAACCCGGATGCCGAACGGAGCAGGCCGGCCGTCGGCGTCGACACGCCGAGGTCGGCGGCGATCCGCGGCAGGACCGGCGTGATCACCACCAGCGCCGCCTGTGCCGCGAACAGCGACAGGAACAGCACGGGGATCGGCGATGTCCGCCGATCGGTGGCCGGGACAACCCGGGGCCGTGCCGTCCGGGGCCGGAGGTTCGTCTGCTCGATGGTCGTCGCCATGACGCCTGCTCCCTTCGCTCCTGATCCGAGGCTAGGGAGCGCGGGGCGCGCAGCCATCGGGGGCATCACCCAACTCTCGCGGGCGGACCGCGTTCGGGTGGCGGGCACCACGCAAGACGGCCCCCGCCGTCAGGCCTCGCGGCCGCGCCGCGAGAAGCGCGCCGCCGCGGCGGCCCGGGCCGCCTTCCCCGACACGCCGAGCTTCGCGTAGACGTTCGACAGGTGGCGTTCGACCGTGCGGACGCTCAGGTAGAGCCGGGCGGCGATCTCCTCGTTGCTCGCCCCGGCGGCCACCAGCTCGAGCACGTCGAGCTCCCGCCGGCTGAGGCCGGCGAGACCGTCGTCCACGGGAGCGGCCGGCGGCGGCGTGCCGAGGAACGCATGGA
>DATLUW010000543.1:0-5827 GCA_035577825.1 Actinomycetota bacterium
GCCAGATCGCCGTACTCGACACCGAGGAGCACCTCCTCCTCGGCTGACGGCTCCGCGGCCCTGGATGGAAACGGAGCCCGGCGGGCGGCCGACGTCCGCCGTCGGAACTGGTCGATCAGCCGCCGGATCGCGATGCCCCAGAGCCACGCGGGCAGCTCTCCCGAGCCCCGGTACGCCGCGGGCTTCCGCCATACCGCCACGAACGTGTCCTGCACGACTTCCTCCACGAGGCCGGTGTCCGCACTTCTGCGCGAGAGTCGGAGGAGGAGCCACGGGGCATGGCGCTCGTACAGTGCACGGAGCGCTGCCCGATCCCGGTTGGCGACGGCATCGAGGAGCGCTTCGTCGCTCCGCGGATCCGGATCTCCCGCCCTCACGTCCATCTGTCGCCTGCTACGCCCCAAATGGTTCATCCGCCCAGGCCAGGCGGAGTCCGGGCGGGCCGTGACGCCGGCGGAATGTACCCATCGTGTCGAGAGCTCGATGAACGGCAGGGCATACATCTCGGATTCTCTCCCGAGGCGGACCACGAGCGTCCTGAGCGGAACTTGGGGCTATCCAACCCGAGTTGACCCCTGCCGGTTCGCCCGGTAGCCTCTGCGCGGGCTGCGGGGGGGCAGCCCGTTGACGTATGAGGCGACATCACGAGCGAACGCGCGTCCGCACCGCGCGGCTGGCGATGGCGGCAGGAATGGTCATCATCGTGGCAGCCGTTCTTCCGGCGACCGCGTCCGGGACCCCTAAGGCCCCCTCCAAGTCCGAGCGTGAGGCGCGCATCGAGCACTTCCGCCAGGAGGTCACGGCCGCCCGCGAGAAGCTCGACGCGCTGAACCAGCAGGCCGACATCGCCGACGAGGCCTACCTCCAGGCCCAGGTGAAGCTCGACACGACCACCAAGCGCTTGGCTGTCGCCCGCGATGCGGCACACCGCGCGCAGGCCGCGGCCGGCCGGGCGAGCGACGACCTCTCCGCCCGCGTCCGGGCCGCCTACGAGGGCACCGGCTCGACGCTCGGGCTCCTGCTGGGGGCCACCTCCTACGGGGAGTTCTCCGACCGGATCGAGTTCATGAACCAGGTCGCCGCCGAGGACTCCGCGGCCATCGACGCGGCGAAGGTGGCGGCGCAGCGGTCGCAGTGGGCTACCGACGAGCTCGCCTCGGCGCTGAAGGACAACACGGCCGCGCTCGCGACGGCCAAGCAGAAGAAGGCCGACCTGACGTCCGCGGTCGGCGCGCAGCAGGATCTCCTGGGCAGCCTGCAGGAGAAGCTCCGGATCGCGCTGATCCCGCCGCCGCCGCCGGACCCGCCGCCGCCGCCGGTCATCCCGACGCCCGCTCCGTCGACGACCACGCCGGCCCCGGCGCCCTCGCCCACGCAGACCACGGACGGTGGTGGCGGCGGTTCAACGCCGTCGCCGGACCCGACCACCGCGCCCCCTCCGCCGCCTCCTCCACCCCCGCCGGCCCCGGCTCCGGGCGCGCAGATCGCGTTGAACGCGGCGTACTCGGTGATCGGCGTTCCCTACGTCTACGCGGGGGCGAGCCCGGAGACCGGGTTCGACTGCTCGGGGCTCACGATGTGGTCGTGGGCGCATGCCGGCGTGTCGCTGCCGCACTCCTCGGCGATGCAGTACGCCGTGCTCCCGCACGTCGACAAGTCGCAGCTGCAGCCGGGCGACCTGCTGTTCTTCTACTCGCCGATCCACCACGTCGCGATGTACGTGGGCGGCGGGAACATGATCCACGCGCCGCACACCGGAGGACACGTCGAGGTCATCCCGGTGTACTGGCAGTACTACGTGGGCGCCGCCCGCCCGGGCTAGCCGCCGCTCCGAACCGCCGTTCCCGGTCCCTGGCAGCCGATCCGCCCGCGTCAGTCCGTTCGTCCGGCCACGGGAACCAGCCGCTCGGCCTCCGCCTCGATCTCCATTCGACCTTGGAGTCGGCCGAGCCATGATCGGGGGAGCCCCTCCGCGCCCGCTGCGGCACCGAGCAGCGCGCCTGCCACCGCGGCGTTCGTGTCGGCGTCGCCGCCGAACGCCACCACCCGCCGCAGTTCGCCTTCGACGGTGACGGGGGGGATCGCCTCCAGGCCGGAGACGCGGTGCAGGGCCTGGAGCCCGAGGCCGGCCGCGAACAGCACGAACCCCTGATCGGGGCCGTCGAGCGGCCGGACAACGCCCGCCGCGCCGAGGAGGAACTCGAGCTCCTCGCCGCCTTCGCGGTCGATCGTCGTGCCGATCGCGTCCTCGAGGGCGGCGGTCGGCGACTCCCCGCGGACGAGCGCGGCCACCGCAAGGGTCACCGCGAGGACTGCCGTCCGGCAGCGTTCGTCGAAGTGCGTGATCGCCGAGAGCGCTGGGGCGGCCTCGAGCAGCCCGGCGCGGCGGTTCGCGTACGCGGCGCCGAGCGGCGCGCAGTACATGACCGAACCGTTGCCGGCCGAGACCTCCGGCCCCCGCTCCTCCCACACCTGCCGCGCCGCCCCGGCCATGTCGACACCCCCCACCGCGCGCGCCATCACGCGTCGTGTGAGGTTGCCCACGTCGGGCGGGTTCGATTCGAACCAGGTCAGGTGGCGCGCCGCGAGGTCGTCGGAGTCGAGCGCCCCATGCTCGGCGAGGCTCCGGACGAGGTTCATCGCCATGGCCGTGTCGTCCGTGGTGGAGCCCGGCGGCAGTCCCATCCACGGCCGCTCGAACGCCGGCAGCGGGTCCGGCACGTCGTGCGCCCGGCGGAACTCGAACGGCGCCCCCAGCGCGTCGCCGAGCGCGAGTCCGAGCACCGTGCCGACCACCCGGTCGCGCAGCGCGCTCATCGAGACAGCATGCGCCGCCTCAGCGGGCGAGCGCGGCGCCCAGCCACGTCGCGCCCTTCTCGGCGGCCTCGGGGGAGACGGTTCGGACGAGCGAACGGGCCACGTCGCCGATGGAGGTCGTGCGGAGCTCCCGGCGCCAGGCCTCGTCCGCCCGGACCATCACCGCGTCGATCCCGCACCGGCCGCGGTACGCCCCGTCGGGCATCGCGGCGGGCCCGCGGCGACGGATCTCCGAGCACCGGAACGCCGGCTCCGCGCCGTCGACGGCCTCGACCACGTCGAGCACGGTGATGTCGTCCGGCGGCCGGGCCAGCCGGTAGCCGCCCCGGGCGCCCGGAACCGCCTCGACCACCCCGGCCCGCGACAGCGCCTGGAGATGCTTCGCCAGGTAGGCCTCGGGGACGCCGTGGTACTCGGCGAGCTTCGAGGCCGGCAGCGCCCCGCCGGGCGGCACGAGCGCGAGCAGCGTCGCGCAGTGCAGACCCCATTCGACGCCCTCGGACAGGCGCACCTACCCGAGCCCCTCGCGGAACCCCTCGCGCCAGGACGGGTACATCGGCGTCCACCCGAGCCCGGTGCGGGCCTTGTGGTTCGAGGCGCCGCGGAGGTCCTCCATGATGTGCACCGTCCGCCCGCCGCCGGCCGCGCGGGCCAGCCAGATGGGCACCGTCCCCGGGGACTTCGCGCCCAGCACCCGGGCGTACTCCGGCAGCCACTCGGAAACCGGCGACGGCTCGTCGTCGACGACGTTGTAGATGCCCGGCTCGCCGTGGTCGAGCGCCAGCACCGTCGCCGCCGCGGCGTCGTCCACGTGGACGAACGAGAAGATCCCGTTCCCCGCGCCCACCACCGGGAACCGGTGCTTGCGGACCCGCGCCGCGGTCGAGCCGTCCGACGCGTATACCGTTCCCGGCCCGTAGAAGTACCCGTACCGGAGCACGACGCCCTCCGGCGCCCCCGCCTCCAGCACCTGCGACTCGAGCTCGGCCAGCGCGACGATCGTGGCCCCCATCGGTTCGGGCGCGTCCAGGTACAGCGGGTCCTCCTCGTCCCGGATGTCGCCCCCCTCCGGCCGGTACGCGAACGCGATGCTCTGTGCGACCAGCCGCCGCGCGCCGGCCGCCTTCGCCGCCGCGACCAGGTTGCGCGTTCCCTCGATGCGGATCCTGTTGTTCCCGGCCATCTGCTCGGCGTAGCGCTTGGGGTCGATGGACTGCGGGATGTCGGTGAGCTCGTGCACGACGACGTCCGGCTTGGCAGCGACGACCGCGTCCGAGAGCGCGTCCGCATCGAACACGTCGAGCTGCACCGGCACCGCGCCGCGCGAACGGATCCACTCGACCCGATCGTCCCGCCGGGTCGTCCCGGTGACGTCGTGCCCCGCCTCCACCAGCATCGGGAGCAGCCGCCGGCCGATCACCCCGGCCGCCCCCGCCACGAACACCCTCATCCGGCCGTCCTCCTTCGCATCGCCCCGAGCAGCGCCGCGAACGCCCCCGCCCCGAGCGCCAGCGTCACGGCGTCGAACGGGCCCACCCACGACGGCGAGGCGTCGCCGACGTCCACCAGGTGGTTCACGACGTGGAACCCGTACTCGAGCACCGCGACCCACAGCACCGGAACCCGCCACGCCGGCCGCCGCCACGCGAGGACCAGGGCGATCCCGAGGGCGAGGTAGAACGTCGACACGTCCCGGACGTAGTGGTCGTTGAACGCCCCGAACCCGCCGATCACGTCGAAGAACGACCGCGGCGCCGCGGCCATCCAGACCCCGAGCGCCAGCTGCACCGCGCCGAGGGCGAGCACCGCCCGCCCGACCCACCGGTCCCTGGTCGCTCCGTTCGTCGTCGTGGACGCCGGTTCGGCTCCCATTCCGGACAGATGATATCCGGAATCCATCGCCGCGCAACGCAACGGAACCTTCACGCCCGGCGGGCGTTCGGCTTGGTCAGAGCGGCGGCCTGGTTGGTACATTGAATCGCTCATGCAGAAGGTTGGACCTCGTCACAAGATGTGCCGGCGCGTCGGCGCGCCCGTCTGCGGACGGCCCAATTGCCCCTCGGGCAAGCGGCCCTATCCGCCCGGTCAGCACGGCCGGGGGCGCAAGCGGCTCACCGAATACCAGATGCGGCTGCTCGAGAAGCAGAAGCTCCGCGCGATCTACGGCGTGGGCGAGAAGCAGTTCCGCCGGTACTTCGCGCGCGCCGCCAAGCAGCGGGGCGTCACCGGCGAGGAGCTCATCCGTCAGCTCGAGACCAGGCTCGACGCCGTCACGCTCCGCCTCGGGTTCGCGCTGTCGATGCGCCAGGCCCGGCAGCTTGTGTCCCACGGCCACGTCAAGGTCGAGGGGCGCCGCGTGGACGTCCCCTCCGCCCAGGTGAAGCCCGGCCAGACCGTCGAGCTCTCCGACAAGGCGAAGAACTTCGTGTACGTCCGCGAGGCGCTCGAGCTCGCGCCCGACCCGCCCGCGTACCTGTACCGGAACTCGGGCGAGTTCGCCGGGTCGATGTCGCACCTTCCGGAGCGCTCCGAGGTGCCGCTGCCCGTCGAGGTCGACGAGCGGCTGATCGTCGAGTTCTACTCGTAAGCAGCGCTGCGCTCGGGGTTCGCTCCCACTCCCATGCCGTTCATAGGATGTGAGGCGGGATGAGTGCCCATCCGTACGCCGGAACCGAGGACGTCCAGCGCGCCGCCGGGAACCTCGCCGCCCGCCTCCCCGAACCCCTCGCGCCGCTGGCCCGGCTGGCGTTCAACTACCGATGGTCGTGGCATCCGCAGGGCCCGGACCTGTTCGCCGACCTCGACCCGCTCCGGTTCGAGCGCGACAAGCAGAACCCGCTCCGCCTGCTGCAGGAGGTCACTGCCGCCTCGCTCGAGCGCCACGCGAACGACGAGGCCTACCTCGACCTGGCCCGCCGGATCGACGGCGAGGTCCACGAGGAGATGACGGCCCCGGCCGCGGATGGGCCGGTGAGCGCCGACCGGCCGGTGGCGTTCATGTGCGCGGAGT
>DATLUW010000544.1:0-3525 GCA_035577825.1 Actinomycetota bacterium
CCGGCTGCACATCTTGTTGGCGAGGCCGGGGATGGCGTTCTGCTCGTGCAGGACCACCGGCGTCTTCGACCGCCACGCCGCGACGACGGGGGGCGCGCTCACGTAGCCGCCCATCCCCAGCACCGCGTCGGCCTCCGCGACCATCGGGCGGCACCGCCGCATGGAGCCGAACGCCACGAACGGCGCCCGCAGCGTCGCCAGCGAAGCCTTGCGCAGCAGCGGTTTCGCCTCCATCTCCACGAGCGTGAACCCGGCCGCCGGCACCAGGCGGGCCTCCTGGCCGCCGGCGGTCCCGAGGAACTCCACGTCGGCGCCGTGGTCGTCCACCAGCCGCCGCGCGACCGCGATGGCCGGGAACACGTGCCCGGCCGTCCCCCCGCCGGCGATCAGGATCCTCACCTCGACCGTCCCCCGCCATGCGCCGGGGCGGGCGCCTTCGCCGAGCGCCGCGCCGATCGCTTCGCCGATCGCTTCGACCGGGGCGCGGCGGCGTGCCGACGTGAGCCGGACGATCGCCCGGACGGATCGGCCCGGTGCACCGCCGGTCGGGACGACATTCCCTTCCCGGCGGGGTGGCGCCACCTCGTGGCGGCAGCCCCGAGCGCATCCGCCTCCCCGCCGGAGCCGGGGCCAGCCGAAACGTCGGCCGTCCGCCGCGCCGCCTTCCGCGACGGAGCATCGGCCGCGGTCCCCGTCCGGACCACGCGCTTTGCGCTCGCCGGGCCGCGGGAGCGGGCCGCTGCCGGCCGCCGCTCGTGCTTGCCCGGACGACGAGCCGATTTGGCCCGTTGGGCCGCGAGGCGGCGCGTCCGCCGGGCCTCCCGCCGCGCCGCCCGGCGGCCGGCGCGCTCGGACTCCTCGGCGGACCATCCCTGCTCGGCGGCCGCGGTCCGGCCGACGTTCGCCAGGATCCCGACCGCCGCGAGCGTCACGATCAGCGACGACCCCCCGAACGACACGAACGGCAGCGGCACCCCGGTGACCGGCAGGATCCCCGTCACGGCGCCGAGGTTGATGAGCGTCTGCACGGCGAGCCATGCGACGATCCCCGTCGCGAGCAGGCGCCCGAAGGTGTCGTTCACCCGCGACGCGATGCGGAAGCCGCTGTAGATGAGCGTCACGAACAGGCCCAGCACGACGAGCTCGCCGAGCAGCCCGAGCTCCTCGCCGAGGATCGAGAAGATGAAGTCGGTGTGGGCGTTCGGGATGTAGCTCCATTTGGCGCGGCTCGCGCCGAGGCCCACGCCGAACATCCCGCCCGACCCCAGGCCCAGGAGCGACTGGATCAGCTGGTACCCCGTGTTGCTGCGGTCCTGCCACGGGTGCAGGAACGACAGGAACCGGTCCCGCCGGTAGGCCTCCCCCATGATCAGAAACCAGCCGGCGCCGAGGGCGGCGATCCCCGTCAGGAGCAGGTACCGCATCCGCGCCCCGCAGGCGAACACCAGCACCATCGTGGAGAGCGCGATGATCGTCGTCGTCCCCAGGTCGCGCTGCAGGATGATCAGCCCGCACACCACGAGCACCACCGGGGCGAGCGGGATCGCGAGGTGCAGCGGCTCGTCGAGCCGGCGCCATTTCCGCGTAAGGATCATGGCCGCGAACACGACCATCGCGAGCTTCGTGAGCTCCGACGGCTGGATCGTCACCGGCCCCATCTGGATCCACCGGGAGGACCCGCCGGCCTCGGAGCCGATCGACGGGTGCAGCGCGAGCCCGAGCAGCGCCACCGACACCAGCAGGAGCGGAACCGCCAAGCGTTCCCACCTGCGGTACGAGACCCGGAACGTGACGAACAGCGCGACGACGCCGATCGCCGCGTAGACCGCCTGGCGCTTCAGGTACAGGAAGCTGTCGCCCGAGGCCTGGAACGACGTCACCGAGCTCGCCGAGAGCACCATCACGAGGCCGATCCCCGTGAGCAGGAACGCCGACACGAGCAGCAGGGCGACCGTGCGCGGCATCGGGTCGCGCGCGAGCCGGCGGGCCTTGCGCACCAGGCGCCGGTTCGCGGCACGCTGACGCCGCGACGGCCGCTCGTCGCCCCGCACCACGCGGAGGTTGGGACGACGCGGCGCTGCCGCGGCGCTCCTACGACTGGCCACGGGCGGCTCCTTCCCGTTCGTTCCGGGTGGGGACCTGTTCGGTGCCGCCGTTCGGGCGGGCGTCGTCGGAAGGCGGGTCGTCGTCGCCCTCGGCTCGCGCCAGGTCCCGGGCGGCCTCGACGAAGCGGTCGCCGCGGTTCGCGTAGTCGCGGAACATGTCCCAGCTCGCGCACGCCGGCGCGAGCAGGACGGTGCCCCGTCCCCTGGGAGCCATCTCGAACGCCGCCAGCACGGCGGCCTCCATGCTCGCGGCGGTGCGCACGGGGACGCGGTCGTCGAACACCGCGACCACCTCGGGCGCCGATTCTCCGATGGCGACGACGCCGACCAACGCCGGAATGGCCTGCGCGAGGGGCGACAGGTCGACGCCCTTCGCGACCCCGCCCGCGATCAGCACGACGTCGCTCAGACCCTCGATCGCCGCGAGCGCGGCGTGCGGGTTGGTGGCCTTGGAGTCGTCGACGAAGCAGACGCCGGCCGCCACCGCGGCCACCTGGCCGCGGTGGGGCAGCGGGGAGACACGGGCGATCCCATCGCGAACCGCGACGGGATCGATGCCGAACGCCAGCGCCGCCGCGGCCGCCGCGGCCGCGTCGGCGCGGAACCCGGCGCCGGTGCCCCGGGGCCGCCCGAGCCGGAGCGCCCCGGACGCCAGCTGGCCGCCCTCGAACCCGACGTCGTTCCCGGCGGGTTCGCCCAGCCGGAACCACCGCACCTCGCACCGCGCCCGCCGCGAGACGTCGGCCGCGGTCGCGTCGTCGGCGTTCCCGATGTGGACGTCGGACCCGGACTGCAGCTCGAAGACCCGGGCCTTGGCCTCCGCGTAGGCCGGGAACGACCCGTGCCAGTCGAGGTGGTCGGGCGCCAGGTTCAGCAGCACCGACACGCGCGGGTGGAACGACGCGTGGTGCCGCAGCTGGAACGACGACACCTCGACCGCCAGCGCGTCGTGCTCCTCCCGCGCCGCGAGCGAGAACGGGTGGCCGATGTTCCCGCAGGCGACCGCGTCCAGGCCGCCCTGCCGCATGGCGGCGGCGACCATCTCGGTGGTTGTGCTCTTGCCGTTCGTTCCGGTGATCGCGACGTACGGCACCCGGGCGAGCCGCGCGCCGAGCTCGATCTCGCTCCACACCGGCAGGCCGCGGTCGGCGGCCCACACCAGCACGTCCTCGCGCTCCGGCACGCCGGGGCTCGTCACGACCAGCGTCGCGCCGTCGAGGTGCTCGGGCCGGTGCCCGCCGGCCTCCACCTCCACGCCGTCCGGGACGCCGTCCAGCGACACCTCGCCGAGCGGCCGGCGTTCGGTCACCAGGACCGACGCGCCCTCCTCGGCCAGGACCCGCGCCGCCGCGACGCCGCTCGAGCCGAGCCCGACCACGACGGCCCGCTCGCCGGCGAAGGCCCCGGCCTCGGGCGTCAC